>JBAVDD010000309.1:0-5674 GCA_049587035.1 Acidobacteriaceae bacterium
CGCCCGGCGACCCGCGCGTGTCAAGACCGCGCACGGCATCGTTCTCCAGAATCCCTGAATGGTGATCCGCAGCGGCCACCAACGCATCCAGAGAGGCGGGCCAGTCAAATTCCGAGAAAGTCACCAAAGGCAGCTCCGTATGTCCCAGGATTATCCCAGATGCGCTTGAGCGAGACAATGCGTGGAATCGACGGCAAATCCTTATGAAACAATAACCCTAATGCCGATCTCCGAACCCGTCGCCCCAACTTTCGATCCCGCCGCGACCCTCTCCACCCAAGCCCACCTCCGCGACATCCGCACCACCACGCTCCCCAACGGTCTCCTCGTCCTCACCGAGCGCATGCCGCACCTCCGCTCCGTAGCCATGGGCATCTGGATCGACTGCGGCTCCCGCGACGAGACCCCCGAAGTCAACGGCATCTCCCACTTCATCGAGCACATGGTCTTCAAAGGCACCACCACGCGCAGCGCGCAGCAGTTCGCCCGCGAAGTCGACGCCATCGGCGGCAACCTCGATGCCTTCACCGGCAAAGAGACCATCTGTTTCAACCTCAAGGTCCTCGATGAAAGCGTCCCCGCAGCCCTAGACCTCCTAACCGACCTGGTCCTCCACCCCACCTTCTCGCCCGAAGACATCGCCAAAGAGCAAGGCGTAATCCTCGAAGAGATCAAGATGGACGAAGACAACCCCGACTATCTCGTCCACGAGCTCTTCACCCAAAACTTCTGGCCCAACGACGCCCTAGGCAGCCCCATCCTCGGCACCGCAAAAACCGTCTCCAGCTTCAACCAGCAAATCGTCCTCACCGAGTACGCCCGCCGCTTCACCCCCGCGAACATGGTCTTCACCGCCGCAGGCAATCTCGACCACGACGACTTCGTAGCCCAGGTAGAAATCGCCTTCGCCTCGCTCTCCGCAACCACCGACACCAAAATCGCCCACCCCAACCCCCCGCAAACCCACCCCCACCTGACCCTCAAGAACAAAAAGTCCCTGGAGCAAGTCCAGTTCTGCCTGGCCGTCCCCGCGCCACCAGTAGCCGACCCCAACCGCTACGCCGCCTACCTCCTCAACAGCATCCTGGGCGGTGGCATGTCCTCACGCCTCTTCCAGTCCATCCGCGAAGAGCGCGGCCTCGCCTACAGCATCTACTCAGAGCTAAACCCCTTCCGCGACACCGGCTCCCTGGCCATCTACGCCGGCTGCTCCGGTGAAAACACGAAGGAAGTCCTCAAGTTGACTCTCGCCGAGCTCTCCACGATCAAGCGCGAAGCCGTAACAGAAGACGAGCTCGACCGCGCCAAGAACCAGATCAAGGGCAACATGATCCTCGGCCTCGAAACCTCCGGCTCCCGCATGTCCTCGCTAGCCCGTCAGCAAATGTACTGGGGCCGATTCTTCTCCCTCGACGAGATCACCGCCGAGATCGACCGCGTAACCGCCCATGATCTTCAGCAGCTAGCGAACGAGCTCTTCCAACCCGAAGCCCTGGCCCTAACCCTCCTAGGCAACCTGGGCCCTCTAAAACTAACCCGCGCCGACCTCGGCTGTTAACGCGCCGCTGTCATCTCCGAGCTCCAAACGTCTATACTCTGAATCTGGAAATCCGAGCGCACGTTCAACTCCGCAGCACCCAGATCTACGAGGCACGCATGAATCTTCCCAAACGCGATAACGAATCCGGCTTTACGCTAGTCGAGCTCCTCATCGTCATGTCGGTCATCCTTATCCTGATGGTCATGGCCATCCCCGCCATGCAGTCCGTCATTCGTCGCGGCAACGAGACCTCAGCCCTCGCCTCCCTCCGCATGCTCAATGAGATGGAAGGCACCTACGCCTCCAACTATCCGCAGCACGGCTTCGCCTGCTCGCTCACCGCGCTAGGCGGCAAGGTCGGCTCCGGCGCGCCCTCCGCGGAAGCCGCCCAGCTCATTCCTGACGACCTGGCCAGCGGTCACAAAGCCGGCTACACCTTCACCATCAGCGGCTGCAACAAGACCACCATCAACAACATCGACCAGTACAACAGCTACCAGATCAACGCCGTCCCCAACTCCGTCGGCCACTCCGGCAACCGCGGCTTCTGCACCGACGAGAACGCAGAGATCCACTACGACCCCAAGGGCGGCACCAACTGCACCGAACTCCTCCAGTAACGACAGAGTGTAGACGGTAGAGAAAACAAAGGCCCCGGCTACCATGAGCCGGGGCCTTGCCTTTGCTTTTTTAGCCTGTCATCCCGTAGGGGTCTACCGTCGCCTTTCCCTACCCGCTACACTCTGTCTTTCCCCACCAGCTCCCCTATAAACCTCTCCAGCACCTCGGCGCAGAGCACCGGCTCGGTCTGCAGCGCCAGGTGCGGCGCGTCCAGGGTGACCGCCCGCCCCTCCTTCGCAGCCTGCATCTCCGCCAGGCACGCCGGATCCACCAGCCGGTCTTTCGTGGGCTGCAGATACACCACCGGCACTTTCACCTGAGCCAGCTCCGCCCGCACATCCACATTCAGCATCTCTCTCACCCTGCCACCCAGCACCTTTGGTGTCAGCCATGAAGCCGCACCCTTAACGGCCTCCACCAGCGGCTTCGGCGCCCCATCTCCCACCATCAGGTACTTCGCCGCAAATCCCGGAAGCGACACATGCGAGTACACCGGCGCCAGGTCCCAGGCCAGCGTCCTCCGCCATCCCCGTAGAGGGCTTGTCGCAAACCCCGCACTCAGCATCATCCCCTTCAGATTCGGTGGCTCCATCGCCGCAATCAAAATCGCCAGCGGCGTCGCATACGACTCCGCCACCAGCACAAACGGCTCATCCACAGGAATCGCCCCACGCAGCGTCCCCGCCAGCTCCCCATACGTCAGATATCGGTCCGCCGGATACCACAACGACTCGCTCTCCAACTCTTCCGGCAGCGCAGCCGTCAATCCCCGGAAGAGCTCGCCGCTCCCATCCATTCCCGGCAACAGCACGAGTTTTTTCAACGACTTAATCATAACCAGCCAAGTCCCTCTACGATACCAGTCGCACCCCCGTCGCGCACCCAATACCTTGGTGTTGCACCTCACACTGTTTACATCCCCACCCCCCGCACAGTGCTCTAATATCAGCAGCGAGTCCGGCGCTCTTGCGCCGCTTCCTGGCGCCGCCCGCTCGCCCACAGGAGAGGAAATTCCAAACTCAATGACCGATTCAATGACCGACCATATCGCCCCGCTCGCCTCCCGCCCAGCCTGGAAAGCCCTCCAGAAACACGCCGAAACCCTCCGCCCCCAGCAACTCCGCGACCTCTTCAAGACCGATCCCGCCCGTGGCACCCGCTTCAACGCCGAAGCCGTCGGCCTTTTCCTCGACTACTCCAAGAACCGCATCACCGACGAGACCCTCAAGCTCCTCATCGAGCTAGCCAACCAGTCCGGCCTCAAGCAGCACACCGAAGCCATGTTCACCGGCCAGAAGATCAACACCACCGAGAACCGCGCCGTCCTCCACGTAGCCCTCCGCGCTCCCAAATCCGAGTCCATCAAAGTAGACGGCGAAGACGTCATCCCCGAAGTACACAAGGTCCTCGACAAGATGGCCGCCTTCTCCGACAAGATCCGCTCCGGAGCCTGGCTCGGCTACACCGACAAGCCCATCAAGAACATCATCAACATCGGCATCGGCGGCTCCGACCTCGGCCCCGTCATGGCCTACGAGGCCCTCCGCCACTACACCCACCGCGACCTCACCTTCCGCTTCGTCTCCAACGTAGACGGCACCGACTTCGCCGAAGCCGTCCGCGATCTCAACCCCGAAGAGACTCTCTTCCTGGTCGCCTCGAAAACCTTCACCACACTAGAGACCATGACCAACGCCCACTCCGCACGCGAGTGGACGCTAGCCAAACTCAAGCAAACCGAAGCCATCGCCCGCCACTTCGTAGCCATCTCCACCAACGCCGAAGCGGTAGCCAAGTTCGGCATCGACACGGCCAACATGTTCGGCTTCTGGGACTGGGTCGGCGGCCGCTACAGCATGGACTCCGCCATCGGCCTCTCCACCATGATCGCCATAGGCCCCAACAACTTCCGCTCCATGCTCGAAGGCTTCCACGCCATGGACGTCCACTTTAGAACCACCCCGCTCGAAAGAAACCTCCCCGCCATCCTCGGCCTCCTCACCGTCTGGTACACCGACTTCTTCGACGCCCAAACGGTCGCCATCCTCCCCTACGAGCAATACCTAAAGCGCTTCCCCGCCTACCTCCAGCAGCTCACCATGGAGTCCAACGGCAAGCACGTCACTCTCGACGGCACTCCCGTAGAAACCCAAACCGGTCCCATCTACTGGGGCGAGCCCGGGACCAACGGCCAGCACAGCTTCTACCAACTCATCCACCAGGGCACCCGCCTCATCCCCTGCGACTTCATCGGTTTCTACAAGAGCCTCAACCCCCTGGGCCGCCATCACGACATGCTAATGGCCAACGTCTTCGCCCAGGCCGAAGCCCTGGCCTTTGGCAAAACCGCCGAAGAAGTCCGCGCCGAAGGCGTCCCCGAAGCCCTGGTCCCTCACAAAGTCTTCGAAGGCAACCGCCCCTCCAACACCCTGCTAGCCGAACGCCTAACCCCCCACACCCTCGGCGCGCTAATCGCCCTCTACGAGCACTCCGTCTTCACCCAGGGCGTCATCTGGTCCATCGACTCCTTCGACCAATGGGGCGTAGAACTAGGCAAAGTCCTGGCCACAAAAATCCTCGGCGAACTGGAATCCCCCACCGAACCCACCCTCCACCACGACACCTCCACCACCAACCTCATCAACCTTTACCGCACACACAAATAACGTCGTGCTCTAACGTTAAATCTATAGCGGCTGTAAATCCGGGTGCCCCAGGTCCCGCTTTTGGGACCTGGGTTCACAGAATGCCAACAACCCGCCGTCCCCTGCATTTCGCCTCTGCCGTTGCTTTTGCCTTTCCAGCTGTCATTCTGAGCGAAGCGAAGAACCTGCTTTCTCCCGTTCTTGCCTTTGGCCATGCCGTACGTGCCGCAAACGCCGGGAGCCACCCTCCCGGCGTTTTCTTGCATTCAATCATCTGTGCGTTTATCGTAAAAACAGGACGGCAATCGCATCTTAGGCGATCACCGCCCATGGAGTCTCCGCATGTCACCCACCGCCACCACTCTCTCCGCGCCTGCCGCCGCCAAACCCAAACCCCTCCCCGGCGTAGCCCTCGACGCCTACACCGGCGACCCCAACTTCATGGCCTCCCTCGCCCGCGGTCTCGTCGTCATCGAAGCCTTCACCCCCCAGACCCCGCAGATGACCATCTCGCAGATATCTCTGCGCACCGGCCTCTCGCGCGCCGCCGTCCGCCGCTGTCTCTACACCCTCGTCAAGCTGGGCTTCGCAGGCGCCGACGAATCCCAGCGCTACTCCCTCCGCCCCAAGATGCTCTCGCTGGCCAACACCTACACCGCCTCCAGCACCCTCGCCAACGCCGCTCAGCCCATCCTCGAGCGCATGTCGAACACCTACCACGAGAGCTTCTCCGTAGCCACCCTCGACGGCGAACAGATCGTCTACATCGCCCGCACCTCCGTCACCCGCGTCATGTCCGTCGACCTCCACATCGGCTCGCGCCTGCCCGCCTTCTGCACCAGCATGGGCCGCGTGCTCCTCGCCTATC
>JBAVDD010000310.1:0-3156 GCA_049587035.1 Acidobacteriaceae bacterium
CATAAATATCGAGCACCTGCACAGCGTCCGCATCCCCAAACGCGCCCGCAAAATCGCTCATCAGATCCCGAGTCCGCGTATAACGATGCGGCTGGAACAGCACCAGCACGCGCCCATACCCGCACTCCCGAGCCGCCTGCAGCGTAGCCCGAATCTCCGTCGGATGATGCCCATAATCATCGACAACCGTAACCCCGCGCTCCGAGCCGCGCACCTGGAATCGCCGATCAACACCCCGAAACGTCGCAAGCCCGGCAGCAATCTTCTCCGGAGCCAGCCCCAACTGCACGCCAATCGCCACCGCAGCCGTAGCATTCAGCACATTATGCCGACCCGGCACATGCAGCTCAAACGGCCCCAGCACCAACCCGCGAGCATTCACCTCAAACCGAGCATGACAGCCCTCAGCACCTGGCAACATCCGCACCCGAAAGTCCGCCTCCGCCGACTCACCATACGTATAAACCCGCCGCCGAACCCGCGGCAGAATCGCCCGCAACCGCGCGTCGTCAACACAAGCCGTCACCGCGCCATAGAAAGGAACCTTGTCCATGAACTCCACAAAGCAGCTCTCCACATCGGCCATATCCGCATACGAGTCCATGTGTTCCCGATCAAGGTTCGTCACCACCGCCAGAGTCGGCGACAGCAAGAGAAAGCTCCGATCACTCTCGTCAGCCTCGGCAACCAAATATTGCGACCGTCCCAAGCGAGCATTCGACCCCATCGCGTCCACTCTCCCACCTACGACGACCGTGGGATCGAGCTCCCCACCAGCAAGCACCGCCGCGACCATCGAAGTAGTAGTCGTCTTCCCATGCATCCCGGCAATGGCAATCCCGTACTTCAGCCGCATCAACTCCGCCAGCATCTCTGCCCGCTGGATCACCGGAATCTTCCGCGCCCGAGCCTCCACCACCTCAGGATTATCCTTAGCAACCGCCGAGCTAGTCACCACCACATCACTAGCGGCAGCATTCCCCGCAGCGTGCCCCACATAAATCACCGCACCCAGCCGCTCCAGCCGCTCCGTAGTCGCCGAGCCCCGCAAGTCCGACCCCGAAACCGCATACCCCATCGTCAGCAGGATCTCCGCGATCCCACTCATCCCAATCCCGCCAATCCCAATAAAGTGCACCCTCTGCGAAGGCGCAAACATAGCGTGTTCCGGCAATCCCGAAGTCTTCATCGCTATGTATTGTCCCACCCTCAAGCCATGTGCATGCTATAACGTCGAACATGCGCCTAAGCAGAATCATCCTCGCCGCCCTTTGCGCCGCATCTCCAGCCTTCATGCTGGCTCAAACCCCGCAGACCCTCCAGGCCACGCCATCCACCGTCGCCTGGGGCTACTACTGGGCGCACGCCAAACCCGCCCTCACCGTCCACTCCGGCGACACCGTCATCATGCAAACCGCCTCCACCTGCGGCCCACCGGAGCGCCTGGAGTCCGAAGGCGTCAAACCTTCCGAAATCCCCGATTGGCTAGGCCCGCTCTACGCCGGCGTTCCCCAATCGGACCGCGGCCCCGGAGGCCACATCCTCACTGGCCCCATCGCCATCGCCGAAGCCGAACCCGGCGATGTCCTCGAGGTCCGCGTCCTCCACATCGACATCACCACCGACTTCGCCTGCAACGGCTTCGGCGCCGGCCGCGGTTTCCTCCCCAACGACTTCCCCTACGGCCGCACCAAGATCATCCCCCTAAACCGCACCGCCATGACCGCCGACTTCGCCCCCGACATCACCATCCCGCTTCACCCCTTCTTCGGCTCCATGGGCATCGCGCCGCCCCCGTCCGCCGGCAAGTGGAACTCCGCCCCGCCCTGGATGCACGGCGGCAACATGGACAACAAGGAGCTAACCGTCGGCTCCACCATCTTCTACCCCGTAAACGCACCTGGAGCCCTCTTTGAAGCCGGCGATGGCCACGCCGGCCAGGGCAACGGCGAAGTCGACATCACTGCCCTCGAAACTTTCCTCACCGGCACCTTCCAGTTCATCCTCCACAAAGGCGAAGCCACTCGCGAGCAGCTCCTCTGGCCCCGCGCCGAAACCCCCACCGAGTACATCTCCATGGGCTTCTCCCCCGATCTAAAAACCGCCACCGAGATGGCCGTCCGCAACATGATCACCTTCCTCTCCCAGCAAAACCCCGACCATCCACACCTCTCCCGCGACGACGCCTACGCTCTAATCTCCACCGCCTGCGACGTCGACATCACGCAACTCGTTGATACCAATGATGGTGTCCACGTCATGTGCCCCAAAGCCCTCTTCACCGGTCCCCGGCAAACACCTAAACCCTGAGCAACCATTTCCTCTAGGCCAAACTGTAGCCAACTTACCGCAACAAAATGAGCACACTTTGTGTCTAATCTGATCGAGGGCCGGATTTACCGGGCACTGCCAACCTGGTCTCTCCTCGCCGCGCTCGCGCATCCTGCTCCAACCATGCGAACGGCGGCCGGAAGGTAGAACCATGCAATCCACACGCGCACTTCGCAACTCTTTGGCAGTACTGGCAATGGGTGCAGCCGCCCTCATCGCCACTCCCGCATCCAAGGCGCAGGACCAGGGCCAGGGCCAGTACCCGGGCCAATATCAAGGGCAACCTCCGCCTCCGCCCCAGGGCCAATACCAGGATCAAGGACAGTACCAGGGCCAGGACCAGGGACAGTATCCGGATCAAAACCAGGAGCAGCCGGCTATCACGGCCGGCTACGCTCCTCCCGCCATCCCTGATTACGCGCAGCCCGAGTGCCCCGGCGACGGCTACCTCTGGACCCCCGGCTATTGGGCCTGGGGCAACGGTGGCTACTACTGGGTCAACGGAGCTTGGGTTCTACCTCCCTACGAGAACGCCCTCTGGACCCCCGGCTACTGGGGTATGGACGATGGCGACTACGGCTGGTATCCCGGCTATTGGGGTCTGGACGTCGGCTACTACGGCGGCATCGACTACGGCTTTGGTTACTTCGGCGTCGGCTTCTACGGAGGTTACTGGAATGGCGGTCGCTTCTGGTACAACCGCGCCTACGGCCACTTCGGCCGCGGCTTCCATGGCAACTTCTATAACCACGAGTACGCAGGCTTTCATGGCGGCGGATTCCACGGCGGCGGTGCGGCCTATGCGCGTGCCGGCTTCCACGGAGG
>JBAVDD010000311.1:0-22745 GCA_049587035.1 Acidobacteriaceae bacterium
TTCTGGTGTTCTAAACGTTGCAAAAATGTAACATGAATCGAAAATTGGTACAACAAAATAATTAAAGACTGGTACAACCAGAAATTATCTTCCGGCAAAACTTTCTATCTTGTTGCAACCATTAGGGATCTGCCGCTGCGATGGCACCCCACGTCTGTTCCGATGCTGCCGGAACCTGGCTCATGGCATGTTCCGCCAACGCCGTGATCGTAAGCGCCGGATTGACGCCGAGGTTGGCCGCAATCACGGATCCGTCGCATATATAAAGGTTGCGGTACCCGAAGACCCGGCCCACTCCGTCGCACACCCCATCCGCAGGTCCTCTCCCCATCACCGCCCCTCCAATGCAATGCGCTGTCATCGGGATGTTGAAGAGAATCTCCGTCAACGAAGTCACCGCCACCCCACCCATGGACGCAGCCGCCCGAGCGGCGAAGTCATTAGCCTCGGGAATGCACGCAGGAATCCCGTCTCCCACCGTGACAAGCTGTTTTGAGAAGGGCCACCAAGGCCGACGCTTCAACCGCATCGTAAGCGTCCCCTCAAGCGTCCGCATGCAAAGTAGGATCATCGATTCGCGCGCAAAGCCGCGCGGGGACAAGACGCGCAGAGCCGTTCGCGGCCTGGAAAGCATCATCTTCAGCAGCGCAGCGATGCAGCCAAACCAGCGTGTCCATCCGGGCCGTCCACGCGCCAACAAGGTTGTCAAAAGCCCCATGGCATCGGACCCATCCGGATAGCGGGTCGCTTCAATGTGGGTATGGCGGTCCAGATACATCCCGGAACCAATGGCAATGCCCTTGGACAGATCAACAGTCGATCCGGGAAACCGTATGCCGATCAGCGATTCCGCGTTGGTGCGCACGCCCCGGCCAAGTGCGTCAGAGATCTGCGGCAACGCCCCCGCCTCTTTCAGCCGGAAGAGCAGCTCCTGCGTGCCAAGAGAAGATGCGGCAAAGACGACTCCACGGCAAAGAAAGCTGCGCCGCACACGGCGCGATGCTTCGCCCAGCGACACGGTCTCGACCCGATAGCCAGAGCGACCGTCATCGTCCTCCGCGTGAGGCCGAACGTCGACAACTTTGGTCTCGGCAAAGATCTGTACTCCGCGCCTCTCCGCGAGATACAGGTAGTTCAGGTCCAGGGTATTCTTGGCGCCAAAACGGCAACCCACCATGCATCCGCCGCAACCGATGCAAGTGGAACGCTCCGGCCCCTCTCCGCCGAAATAGGGATCTGGATGCGCAGTGCCCGGGAGGTCACCCTCCTCTCCGAAGAAGACGCCCACATCGGTGCGATAGAACGTGTGCCCCACACCGGCCGCAGTGGCCATCTCTTTCAAGCGCAGATCGGCATCCGAAAGCAAAGGGTTCCGAGTAACACCCAACATCCTGCGCGCGGTCGCATAGTGCTGCGGCAAAACACGCTCCCAATCCATCAGCCCAGCCCAGCTACCTTGCGACCACACGGTCTCCGGAGGCGTCAGCAGCGTATTCGCATACGTAATCGACCCGCCGCCGACCGCGTTGCCATGCAGCACCACCATGTGTCGGAAGAAGCGCATCCCGAAGAATCCGCGCAACCCCAGCGCAGGCGCCCAAAGCCACCGACTCAACTCCCAATTGGTCTTGGGAAGACTCTCCGGAGCCCATCGCCGCCCCTGCTCCATCACCGCAACGCGGTACCCTTTCTCCGCGAGCCGAAGCGCAGCCACGCTCCCGCCGAAGCCGGAACCAATAATCACGAAATCGAAGTCCACCTGCATCGTCCAAGGACCTCGCGCTTCCAGTATGCACTCCGCACGACAGGCGCCGGCTACACGCAACCAACTACAATTCCCACAGAAGCTGAGTGCCTCTATAGAAGGTGAGTGCCCATGCAGTTCGCCAACCGAGTCAAGAAAGTCCAATCCTCCGCCATACGTGATCTTCTCCGTTACGGCACAGACCCGAGCGTCATCTCCTTCGGCGGCGGCTACCCCGACCCACATCTATTCCCATCCAAAGAACTACAGGCCGTCTACGAGACAGTGCTCACCACGCAAACCTCGCGGGCCCTGCAGTACACCGTCTCCGACGGCATCCCCGAGCTGCGCGCCCAGGTAGCCCAGCGCATGCGCGACGACGGCACTCCCTGCACCGCCGACGATATCCTCATCCTTCACGGAGCGCAGCAGGGTCTCGACCTCGCCGCCAAGATGATGCTCGAACCCGGCGATACCGTCATCGTCGAAGACCCGACGTTCCTCGGCGCCACCATCGCCTTCAACGTCTTCGAACCCATCTACGCCACCGTGCGCATGGACAGCGAAGGCATGGACATGGACCACCTCGAAGCCGTGCTGCGTGCCAACCCGCGCACCCGGCTCATCTACACCGTGCCTGATTTCCAGAACCCCACCGGCGTCACGCTCAGCCTCGCTCGCCGCCATCGCCTCATCGAACTAGCCAATCAATTCGATGTCCTCGTCATCGAAGACTCTCCCTACCGCCCTCTGCGTTTTGAAGGAAGCCATCTCCCCACGCTCAAAAGCCTCGACACCGAAGGCCGCGTGCTCTTCCTCGGCAGCTTCTCCAAGATCATCGCACCCGGCATGCGCCTCGGCTGGGCCATCGCCAGCGGCGACGTGCGCAGCAAGCTCGAGCGTCTCAAACTCGCAGCCGACACGCAATGCAGCACCCTCAACATGATGGCGGCGTCTCTCTTTCTCGATAACTATTCCATCGACGATCACATCGCAACGGTCTGCGCCGCCTACAGCCGCAAGCGCGACCTCATGTTCCACGCGCTGGACACAACCTTTCCCGCCTCCGTCAAGTACACCCGCTCTGAAGGCGGCCTCTTCACCTGGCTAACATTTCCCGGAGGCTTTGACGCCCAGCGCTTCATGCTCGAAGAGGCGCTGCCGAAGGCCAAAGTAGTTTACGTACCGGGCGCGCCCTTCTTCGCCACCACGCCCCGCACCAACCACGCCCGTCTCAACTTCTCCGCACTGCCCGAGGCCACTATCACCAACGGCATGACCCGCCTTGGAGAGCTACTCACCGAATATCTCGCGCAAGTCGTGACACCGCTAGAACAGCTCGCCTGACGCGATCGTTTCACCCAACGCAACACCACGCAAACCCAAGCGCAGGCAGCACCAACCCCGCGCGTCCCGCCCCGCGCCGAAACCCTGCCGCACACAGATGCTTTATTATTCGCTTGCAGCGAATCCGTCGCCACGCGATACTGCCCAGAACACCTGCACCAATCTGAATCGCTGTTCAACGAGGAGATTCCCGTCCATAGGGCGATATCTTCATCAGCATAGGAGAACGAGTTCATGTCTCAACGTGTCTTCCGGTTTCTGACCCTCGTGGTCGCCGCCTGTTCCATTTCCTTCGCGATTCAGACCCCCGCGCAAACCTCAGCCACCCCTGAGGCCGCTGCCCAGAAGATGGATTCCGACTACGCGGCCAGCGTGAAGGAATGGACAACGAAGCCCGAGTTCATGAGCCCCTTAGTGGATCATCTCCCCGCGAGCACCACCGTCCCTTCACCCAAGGACGTGCTCGGCTATTGGATCGGCGCACCCAAGAAGCTCACCTACTACACCGACATCCTTCATTACTACGACACCCTGGCGGCGCATTCTCCGCGAGTGAAAGTAATCCGCATCGGCAAGACCGAAGAAGGCCGCGACTCCGTCATCGTCTTCGTAGGTTCGGCGGACTCCATCGCGCATCTCGATGAAGAGCGCACCAATCTCGCCCGCATCGCCGACCCGCGCGGTCTCACCCCCGCCGAAGCCCAACAGCTCATGGCCAAGACCAAGCCCCTCTACGCGCTCTCCGGTGGTCTGCACAGCGCCGAGCTCGGACCACCCGAGATGCTGATGGAGCTCACCTACCGCCTCGCGACCGAAGATTCGCCGCTAATCGAAAACATCCGCAAGAACGTAATCGTCGCCATCATCCCCGTGGCCGATCCCGACGGACGCGACCGCTCCATCGACTGGTACTACGACCACAACGTCGACATCACCGACTACTCGAAGATGTCAGGCGTCCCCTACTGGGGCAAGTACATCGAGCACGACAACAATCGCGACATCAACTACTCCGCGATGGGCAACCAGAATATTTTGCGCTGGTATCTGGAGTGGCATCCGCTCATCATGCACGACCTGCACGAGTCCGTGCCCTTCCTCTATATCTACAGCGGTCAGGCTCCGCAGAATCCGTTGTGGAACCCCATCGTCTACGCCGAACTACCGCTGCTGGCCAACTGGGACATGTCGCAGCTCACCGCCTACGGCATGCCCGGCGTGTGGAATCACGGTTACGTAGACGCGTGGTCACCGGGATACGTAGCGCAGATGGCAACCAACCACAACGGCCTCATGCGCTTCTACGAAATCTTCGGCAACGCCGGCGCGACCACCATGGAGCGCAACGTTGCTCCGCCATCGAGTCCCGCCATCCAGGGCGGTGGCCGTGGCGGCGGCTTCACCAAGCGCGAGTGGTACCGCCCCAATCCCCCGTACAAGAAGGTGCTGTGGTCTATGCGCAACAACACCAACTATGCTGAGACCGGCGTACTCACATCGCTAAAATTCGTAGCCACCTTCCCGCAGGTCATCCTCAACGACTTCTACGTCAAGAGCCGCGACGCAGTCACAGCGGGCACCAAAGAAGCGCCCTACGCCTACATCATTCCCTCCAACCAGGAGGATCCAACGCGCGTAGCCTTCGTGATCCACATCCTGCGCATGCAGGGCATTGAAGTTGGTCGCACAAAAGCGCAGGTGAAGCTGAGCGATGGAACCTATCCCGCGGGCTCCTTCCTGGTGAAGACCGATCAGCCCTACGGCCCGCTTGCTAAAACGCTACTACAGAAGCAGGTCGATCCCGATCCGCAGCTCGCCACCTACGACGACAGCGCATGGACGATGGCCCTCATGACCCACACCGTCATCAAGCCCACCGACGACAAATCCGCGCAGGCAATCGCCGTCGATCCCGTGCAGTCCTTCACCCCGGAGGGAACACTAAAGGGCGTAGCCGCGCCAGCAGTGTACGCGGTGGCCGACCATGGTTCACCCAACATGGTGACTCTGCGCTGGGGCCTTAAAGATGCCACGGTACAGATCGTCGAGGAGCCATTCACGGCCGACAGCAAGAAGTTCGAAGCAGGCACGTTCCTCGTCCCGGCGAGCGCAGCCTCAACGCTGAAGCCGCTGGCAAAAAATCTCGGCCTCGATCTCGTCGGGCTCGCCGCATCGCCGCACGTGGCCACTCACGCCGCCGCGCTCCCGCGCATCGCCATCTTCAGCACGTGGGATGGCACGCAGGACGTAGGCTGGGTACGCTACACCTTCGATCAGTACAAGGTTCCCTACGACCTCATCTTCAAAGAGCGCGTCCTCCAGGGCGACCTGCAAAAGGACTACGACCTGATCGTGATCCCCACGCAGGCGCGCAGCGCGAAGGCGCTAGTGGACGGCATCCCCAACGAGGGCAAGCCGCTAGCCTACGAGAAGACCGCCCGCTTCAAATTCCTAGGCGACTACGGCTCCTCACCCGATATCACCGGAGGCATGGGCGCAGCAGGAGTAGTCCAGCTGCAGAAGTTTGTCACCGACGGCGGCCTGCTCGTAACCCTCGGCGCGTCAAGCTCGTTTCCCGCAGAGTTCGGCCTAACGCCGACCATCGACACCAGCACCCCCCAGGGCAAGTTCTACGCCCCCGGACCCATCGTGGACGCCGACATCGTGCGCCCCGACAACCCCATCTTCTACGGCTATACGGATAAGACCGAGGCAGTGCGCTACGCCAACGGCCCACTCTTCCGCCTAACCCAGCAGATGGATAAAGACGACGTCCTCATGCGCTTCCCCGGCGGAGATAAATCCGTGCTGAGCGGCCTCTTCGTCGGAGCCGACTCCATCAAAGGGCGCGCTGCGATCGTAGTCGCTCCCGAAGGCAAGGGACAGGTCGTGATGTTCGCGACCAACCCAGTCTGGCGTTGGCAGAACCTGGGCGAATACCGCATGATGTTCAACACGCTGATGAACTACAAGAACCTCAAGCCAGGCCCACTTCCAGCGTCCGCAACAGACAAACAATCCAACAAGGAGGCCGACAAAGATTCCAACAAGGATTCAGACAAGGAAACAGAATCCCCACAGGCATCACGCTAATAAAGGTTTGAATTAGTCCGCGCTTTAAAAGAGCGGGACGTTCGTCTCGCCATAAGACTACGCAGGCTCTTCCGGCATCTGTGCCGCAACCGCCCGTCGCCGCGCCGGCAGGAACGGATGAATGAGGAGTTGGTACGCCGCACCACCCACCACCCCGCCCAGCAGCGGTCCCATAATCGGAACCCACCAATAATGTTGCGGTGAGGGAAGCGCCGAAGACCCCCATCCCGTGAAGTAGCAGAACAGCCGCGGCCCAAAGTCCCGCGCCGGATTGATCGCCCACGACTCCAGGTATCCCATACAGGCTCCAATCACCGCCACGATCAACCCAATGATTACCGCGCCAAAGTTAGCCCCCGGAGCCTGCTCGTTATATTGCTCGGTCACCGCGAAGATCCCGAAGATCAGGAACGCCGTCAGGATGATCTGGTCTCCGAACGCATGCATCGGCGTAATCGCCAGCCCCGGATGCGTAAAGAACACCCCCGCCGCCCCGCCTGCCGCCCGCGTCAAATGATGCGTCTGATTGAAGAGATGAATCACCGGCCCGAACAGGTACAGCACCACGCCCGCGCCAAGAAATCCTCCAAATGTCTGCGCCAGACAATAGGGCACCACTTTCTTCCACGAGAACTTGCGAAAGAGCGCAAGCGCCAGCGTCACCGCCGGATTCGCATGGCACCCGCTCACCGAGCCCGTCGTGTAAATCGCAATCGTAACGGCCAATCCCCACGCAATGCACACTCCCCAGTAAGCATTCGCATACGGGCTGGGATTATAGAGTGAATACATCGCGGCCACCGAATCGCCCAGGCCAATAATGATGAACACCGCGACGGCCTCAGAGATCAGCTCGCCCATCGATTCAAATTGTGATGATTTCATTCAGCCCCTACTCCCTCAATCAAATCCACGACAGCAGCCAGCCTCACGCACCGATCGCAAGAAGTCAATAGCATCCAGAAAGATCACCCGCGATTCCCACATCACCCGCATGCTACCCTTCCTCCACCGGAGGGATCTCATGAGCGACGCCAACAAGCGACTCGTCCACCGCTGGTTTGAAGAGGTCTGGAACCAGGGCAACACCACCGCCATCGACGAACTCTTCCATCCCGACGGCAAAGCCCACGGCTTCCCCGAACCCGGCGCCATCCTCACCGGTCCCCCCGAGTTCAAGCAGGTCCACGCCACCTTTCACAACGCCTTCTCAAACATCCACATAGATCTCGACGAGATCATCGCCGAAGGCGATCACGTAGCAGCCCGCTGGACCTGCACGCTCACCCACACCGGTGAGTCCCTGGGCTTCGCCCCCACCGGCCGCCGCGTCTCCCTCACCGGCGCCAGCTTCATCCACTTCAAGGACGGCAAAATCGCGCACGCCTGGAATGAGATGGACTTCACCCGCGTCGTCCTCGATCTCCAAACATCCACCCTCCCCAAGCAGTCGTAACCACCAACGTTCACCCCGAGCAAACACATGCCCCTAACTCAACTCCGCCGTCTCAGCGCAGCATTCCTTCTCTCCAGCGCCGCCCTCATCGCCCAAACCCCAAGCGCGCCTCCACCACCGCATCTGGTCGGCTCCATCGCCGCGCACCCCGGCTGGCCCGTCGCCAAACCAGAAGACGTAAGCTCACCCGAGGCCATACTCAACGCCGTCTACAGCGTCATCTCCGGCCCCAAGGGTCAACCGCGCGACTGGAACCGCATGCGCTCTCTCTTCCTGCCCGACGCCCGCCTCATCCCCACGCTCCCCACCGCCAATCACACCGACGCGATCGCTCTCACCATCGACGGCTACATCGCCCGCGCCAGCGCCCACATGGCCGCCGACGGATTCTACGAGCACTCCATCCACAACGAAACCGAACACTACGGCAACATCGTTCAGGTCTGGAGCACCTACGAATCCCGCCACGCCGCCAACGACCCCAAACCCTTCGCGCGCGGCATCAACAGCTTCCAGATCCTCAAGGATGGCAACCGCTACTGGGTCGTCAACATCTTCTGGGACGCAGAATCACCTGACCACCCCATCCCGGCGCAGTATCTTCCCACCCGTCTGCACTAGACGAATCAAAAGCGCTCCAGCCTTAACTAGCCAAGCCCAACGCCCCTAAACAGCCTTGCGCTGGAACGTCGTCTTCTTCGTGTTCGCGAAGTTGCTCTTTGCCTTCACCGCAGCAGTCGATGCGTTCGGCGCCGGCTTCGCATCCGTCTTCACTGCCTCTGCCTTTTCCCGCATCGCCTGCAGTCGCTGCGCCTTTCGGCTCAGCCCGCCGACCTTCACTCCGCCCGCCTTGGGAATAAAATCGCTCATCCTCAAATCATCTCACGCACTAACCTCGCACGTGTGACTCTCAGCGCCACACAAAGCACATATCCACAATCTGTCGCCTGGAACTCCTCCCCTCCCAATGCGTCCGCCCATACCAAGAAAAGTAGACAATCGTTTGACTAAAGCATGAAGACAATGGAATACTTCCGTGCTAGGTCGCCTCCTCGACGAGGTGATCCCCATCGAAGAGAGGGCCCTCCCATGCAGTTACGGTCGATTTGCTTATGCTCTGCGCTCTTGTTGGCTAGCGTGTTGTCCGGATGCAGCGGAGGAGGCTCATCTCAAACCGGCTCGACAACCCCACCACCGCAGACCGCGGCATCTCCCGCCTTTTCTCCAACCCCAGGCCTCTTTACGACCGGGCAATCCGTAACGCTCTCCGACGCAACAACAGGCGCAACCATCTATTTCACAACCGATGGAACCACACCCACCACCGCATCCTCAGCATACGCGGCCGCGATTCCATTTACAGCGGACATGACCATCAAAGCCATCGCCGTCGCCAGCGGATACACAACCAGCGCCGTCGCACAGGGAATCTATCAGGTGGCGGTACCGACCGTGTCGGTAGTTCAAAGCACCAACGATCAAACCCAGTTGATGGCCGCGCAACCAGCGGCCCAGTTCACGGACACAACCGCAGGCACCAACAACATCACTGTCGACGAAACGCAGCAGTACCAGACCGTAGAAGGCTTCGGAGCCGCATTCACTGACTCAGCAGCCTACCTTCTCGAGCAGGTAGAACCACCCTCCTCGCAGGCAAGCACCCTGAGCGATCTCTTCACACGAACCGGCAACGGAATAGGCCTCAGCTTCATGCGAGTCCCCATCGGCGCCACCGACATCGCCCGCTCCCTCTATACCTTCGACGACGTCCCAACAGGCCAATCCGATCCCACGCTTGCGAACTTCTCCATAGCCCACGACCAGACCTACATCCTTCCCATCATCCAACAGGCGAAGGCTCTCAACCCGCAGATGAAGCTCCTAGCAACTCCCTGGAGCCCGCCAGCCTGGATGAAGTCCACCGGCTCCATGAACTCCGGCACACTCCTCCCCGCGGACTACACACCCTTCGCAAACTACCTCGTGAAATATCTCCAGGCCTACAAAGCTGCGGGCATCAACTACGACTACCTCACCATCGAAAACGAGCCGCTCAACCAAACCACCAGCTACCCCAGCATGTACATGGACGCTCCCACCGAACTTACCGTGATGAGGGACTACGTCCTGCCCGCTCTCACCACCGCAAACCTCACAACCAAACTCTTTGTCTACGACCACAACTGGGACACCCCCTCCTACCCTGAGACCGTCCTCGCAGATCCCACCATCGCCGCCTCGCCCCTCATTGCAGGTACTGCATGGCATGGATACGGAGGTACACCCGGAGCCCAGCAGACCGTCCAGAATACGTTTCCGTCACTAGGCACATGGGAGACCGAACACTCCGGTGGCACCTGGCAAACCAACCAGTTCACCACCGATTTCATGGAGATCACGCAGGTAATGCGGAACGCATCGAAGTCCTTTGTCAAATGGAGTCTCGCGCTCGACCAAACGCTAGGCCCAAATCTCACCGAGCTCAACACAGGCCTTGGTGGTTGCGCAACCTGCACCCCCATCGTGACTATTAACAGCACAACTGGAGCGGTTACAAAGGACGTCGAGTACTACACACTAGGCCACTATAGTAAGTACGTCCTGCCCGGTGCCAAGCGAATTTACTCCAGCAACAATCCATCCATCGTAAGTGTTGCCTTCATCAACCCGGATAAATCCAAAGCGCTCGTAGCCTTTAACAACGCAACCACCACCCAGACCTTTCAAGTGCAATGGGGCACGCAATCGTTTTCTTACAGCCTGCCCGCATTCGCCGCGGTAACGTTTTCCTGGACAGGGACACAGCAAGGCACACCGCTCACTCCAGCAACCTCGCAGATCCAAGGCTCCAGCTACTCTCAGGAATCGGGATTGGAGACTGAAACAACCGCCGACGCGACAGGTGGTTACGATCTCGGCTACGTGAATCCCAACGCATACGCCCTCTACAGGAGCATCGACTTCGGAACCTCGGTGAACACAGTAACTGTGCGCACCGCAAGCGCCGGCGCCGGCGGCACACTGGAGTTTCATCTCGATAGCGCCACTGGCCCTCTCATCGCCACAGCAGCCCTTCCAGTCACCGGCGGTTGGCAAACATGGCAGACCGTCACCGCACCTGCCTCCGGAGCCTCCGGTGTCCACGACCTCTACATCGTCTTCCGCGGATCCACCGCCGGTATCTCCAACGTCAACTGGTTCCAGTTCAACTGACGGCCCCCTGGTGGTATCAATAGTCTTACAGACGGAAATTCGACACGCAGCCTCCTCAAAGCAGCTGCCGCGACCATGAAGTAATGAAACCAGAGTCATGGATCGCGTGCGAGGAGCAACATTCCGTACGAAGACAAGTTCAACCGAGCTCGAAGAAGAGTTCTTGACAAACAACAAACCGGTGATGCAATATTGTCGTCGGTTTCCTACCGTCTTAAAAGACAAACGTTTGTCCTAGTTTGAATCTGCATAGGGCAATCGTCTGGCGAGAAGTGTAGAAAGGCGATTGGGCAAGACCCACCCTGCTCCCCGGTCGAGCAGGACAGGTCTGGAAACCCCGGGGCACGCGAGTTTTCGTCGATAACTGCTTCGACGCTCGACGCTACCTTGGATTGTTCTGAAGGCTGGTTATTTTAGGAGGAGGCACGTATGTTGAAGGCGAAACACTTACTGTATGGTCTTGCGATAGCTGGCTTGCTGTCGTCAGGGGCCGTGATGGCACAAAATACGAATTCCGCGGATCTCACCGGAAGCGTGACAGATATAAGCGGCGGTCTGATCCCCGGCGCAACCGTCACCGTCAAGGACGTTGACAAGGGAACCGAGCGCACGTTCACCACGGACAAGGCCGGCCTCTACGACACCGGCTCCATCGTCCCCGATCACTATCTCGTCACCATCACCGCGAAAGGCTTCAAGACGCTCGTTCGCGGTCCGGTCGACCTCGACGTAGGCACGCACACCCTCAACGCCCAGCTCCCCATTGGTGACATCCAGCAGCAGGTCGTCGTCACCACGGACCTGCCTCTCCTCGACACCTCGGACGGCTCCCAGACCGACACCCTCTCGGCCAAGACCATGGCGCAGCTGCCGCAATACGGAGCCGACTGGGAAAACTTCGTCCAGCTGCTCCCCGGATCTTCCTTCAGCTATCGTGCCGGTCAGTCCACCTCCATCAACGGCAACCTGCCCTACAGCTCGATCCTCGCTGACGGCGCAACCACCACGCTGCCGATGAGCACCAACGCCGACGTAACCATCTTTGAGACCACCGCGGAAGTCAAGGTAGATACAAACGCCTTCTCCGCCCAGTACGGCCTCGGCGGCATCATCTTCAACCAGATCACCAAGGGCGGTACCGATCACTTCCACGGCAGCGCATACGAGTACTTTCAGAACAACGCGCTGAACGCAGCAGACTATGCGTTTGGCCAGGGTGGCGCTCCCGGATTCCAGCGCTATGACAACTACGGCTTCTCCGTCGGCGGTCCTGTGCCCCTGCCATACTTCAAGCACAAGCTGTTCTTCTACTTTGACTACGACAAGACCTACAGCAACGGCGGTTCCGGCAACCAGTTTCTAACCGTACCGACCGATGCTGAAAAGGCCGGCGATTTCACCGGCATGCCCACCATCTACGACTACAACACCCAGGTCTTGTCCTACAACAGCAGCGGCGTAGCTTCAGTCACCCGCGAATCGTTCGCGAATGAATATGGCAATGGCAACAAGATTCCAGTCGGTTACGCGGGTCTTTCCACTGTCGCTGCTGCAGCGCAGAAGTACTTTCCCGAGCCGAACGTAACCACTGGAACAATCACCACGTCACTTGGGTTGCCCTATAACAACTACTTCACGAACGTGCCGAACCTCGCTCCATTCACCAAGTATTTCGGCCGCCTCGACTACTCCCCTGTTCAGAGCCATCGCTTCACCATCTCTGAGACGGAGAGCGATAACCCGGCAGTCAGCTACGGTAATGGCAAGCAGCTTTGCCCTATCAACTGCCAATACCAGGACGTCAGCCGCGACAACGCTCAGGTCTCGGACGTTTGGACCATCAGCTCCAACATGGTCAATGAGGCGCGTTTCGGCTTCACTGATCAGCTCAACTTCTTCTCTCCCTTCACTCAAGGCAAAAACTTCCCCCAGCAACTCGGAGCGCAGTGGACGGTTGCAAATGCCTTCCCCAACTTCTCCTGGAATAACTACCTCGGTCTGGGATCTCCTACGAACGCCGTATACAAAGAGTTTGTCTTTGATCCCTCGGATGTATTCACGTTGATCCATGGCCGCCACGTGCTGCACTTCGGTGGTGAGGTTCTCATCAATCGCGCTGACTCCACCGCATGGGGCAATCAGAATCCTGCCTCAATTAATTTCCAGGGTTACTACACTGATTACGCCCTTAACCAGCAGGTGCCATCCGGCACGCCTAGCCCGCAGAGTACGGATCCTACCGACTACGCTGACTTCCTCCTCGGCTACAGCGCCGACTGGTACGGTCAGAACGATCCTGAGTTCGGTGCCCGCATGAAGAATCCGCAGGCTTTCATCCAGGATGACATCAAGCTGCGGCCTAACCTAACCGTCAACGTTGGTCTTCGCTGGTACGGCACCACGGGCTTCTCTGAAGTCCATGGCAACATCGCCGCCTTCGACCCGACCATCGTCAATCCCGGTACTGACCCCAACGGAAACGTAAACACCCTGGGCGCTGCTTGGTATGAATACAGCCATGCAAATGGACGTACGCATCTTCAGGCTCCTGTGTGGGACACCTTCCTCCCGCGCTTTGGCTTCTCCTATTCAAAGGATCCCAAGACCGTCGTCCGCGGTGGCATTGGGCTCTACAACTACACGTGGTCTGAAGATACCTACGGTGCTGGAATGGGGAACGCTCTCGGACTCAACACCGGAGAATTCGATAACTCAGGTGGTATTTATCCAGTGCTTCTTCTTGATTCGGATGGAAGCACCAACTATCAACAAGGCTACGGGGTGAGCGTTCAGAACCTCGAGGCACGTTCCAATCCAACCGGACCTGCCGGCTACAATGGCACTGGCATGTCGTACAACATGTACCATACGCCGGTTCCCAAGATCTGGCAGTACAACCTCACACTCCAGCGAGAGCTTGGAACCACAATGATGGCGCAGGTCGCTTACGTCGGGAGCAAGGGTTGGAACCTGAACTTCCCCGTCGACATCAACCAGGTCCCAGAGAACAAACTCTCTGCCACGGACACCACCCCAGGAACGAACGAGCGCCCCTACCCCAACTTTACTGGTTTGGGCGGCAGCACCAACAACGCTTCCTCCAACTACAACTCGCTCCAGGTTGTGTTCCAGAAGCGCTTGGCTCACGGACTGCAGTTCACAGCCAACTACACCTGGTCGAAGTTCCTGGATTCGCAGGACTCCTCCGGCTGGGGCAGCAGCGCCGGCTCACAGGGTTACCAGAACAGCTACTGCGTCAAGTGCAACTGGGGACCGTCAAACTTTGACGTGCGCCACGTCTTCACCTTCCAAGGTATTTACACGCTGCCATTTGGACGTGGGGCAATGTTCCTGAACAAGTCGTACGCGGAAGACCTAATCCTCGGCGGCTGGCGTCTGGCTGCAACATCACGTGAGAATACGGGCTCGCCCTTCACTCCCACGATGTCCAGCAACCAAACGAACGCTCAGGCGGGTAATCAATATCCCAACTTGATCGGCAATCCGCTGTCCTCAGTTGCTCCCGGCGAAGCTGCCAACAGCCCAAGCTACGGTGGTCAACAGCTCCACGTCCACACCATCCAAAACTGGTTCAATAAGTATGCGTATGCAGCGCCCGGACAATACGTCTACGGTAACGTTCGCCGCAACTCGTTGTACGGCCCTGACTATAGCGACCTGGACCTCTCGTTCGGCAAGACTTTCGACATCTACAAGAACTACAAGCTCGAAATTCGTGCTGACGCACAGAATGCCTTGAACCACGCCAGTTTCAGCGCGCCTGACTCCGGCATCGGAGATAGCAACCCAGCTGTGATTACCGGCGTTACCAACGGTGGTCGTCACATCCAACTCTACGGAAAGTTCACGTTCTAACCGGATCGCGAACCCTAACCGACGAGGACGGCGCTCTGTCGCCGTCCTCGTCGTATCTGTTTCAAAGCATCTGGTTGGCGCTGTATCATCGGGTTCTTATGTCGTATAAGCAGCTGTGTCTCTCTCTCACTCTCCTTGCTTTCTCCAGCTCCGGCCTCTGCCAGACGGCCCACACTCACAGCCAGCTCCTCCAAAGCCACATGAATAAGGCGCAACAGGACCTGCGCGACCGCAGGCCCGACCTCGCGATCCCCGAGTTCGAAGCCGTCCTCGCCATCGACCCCCACAATCTCGACGCGCAGGCCAACGCCGGCGTCCTTCTCTACTTTGGCAACGACTTCGCGAAAGCAGAGCCCCACCTCAAAGCAGCTCTCGCTATCAAGCCTGACTTATGGAAGCTCCAGGCGCTCCTCGGCCTCGCTCAAATGCGCCTCAATCAACCCGACGACGCCCGCACCAACCTCGCCACCGCGTTGCCGCACCTCAAGGAGGAGAAGATCCAGGACGAAGTCGGCGAGGCCCTCGTCGCGAACTACTCGCAGACCGGCGATTTAGAAAAAGCTGCCAGCACGGTCTCCATCTTGCTCGAAGCTCAGCCCACCAACACCAAGCTCCTCATGCTGTCCTACAGTCTCTACTCTGACATCGCCAGCCGCTCCATGCTCACCCTCGCGCTCACAGCGCCTGACAGTGCGGAGATGCATGCGATCATGGCACGCGAGCTTCAGCAACACGGCGACGAGACCGCTGCGATCGCAAACTATCGCGATGCCATCCAGCTGAACCCCAAGCTTCCAGGCGTCTACTACGAATTCGGAATTCTGCTCTACAACTCAACCGACGAAAAGCTTCAGGCGGAAGCAGCGTCGCAATTTCAGAATGCCATCGCAGAAAACCCTCACGATGAAAAGTCGCAACTGATGCTCGGAGAGATTGCCGCAAGAAACGGCGACATGAAGGCTGCTTACGATGCAGACTCTCGCGCCGTCGAGCTCCAGCCCAACGACTCAGACGCGTGCACCGAGCTCGCCAAGGTCCTCATCTACATGAACCAGAAGCAGAAGGCGCGCTCTCTCCTCGAGCACGCTGTCGACATCGACCCATCCGATTACACCGCGCACTATCGCCTCAGCACGCTCGACCGCCAGCAGGGAAGACCGGAAGACGCAAAGCGCGAGCTTGCCGACTACCAGAAATACAAGGCCATGCAAACCAAGTTGGAATCCATCTTCCATGCCATGCGTGTCCAGGTCACCAACAAACCAAAGGACACGGATGTGCCGTCGAAGTAGCCACTCGTTGACCGTCCCCAATCCACCGCCCCGGTGGATCTTCGGCGCATCCAGCATCGCTCTCATGATGGCCCTCGGCTTCGTCGCTTGTTGTGCGCGCTCCGCCTCCGCGCAGACTGCACCCAAGCCTCCCCAACCAACTCAGTCTTCCGCAACAAACTTCCCTCGCCTGGTAGACATCACGTCCTCCACTGGCATTCACTTCGATCATCTCTCCTCCCCCGAGCAACGTTACATCGTCGAGTCCATGAGCGGAGGCGTCGCCCTCATCGACTACGACGGCGATGGCTATCCCGACATCTACTTCACCAACGCACCCAGCGTCCAGATGGCGCTCGACGGAAAGAAGGCAAGGTCCGCCCTCTACCACAACAACCACGACGGCACCTTCACCGACGTCACAGAGAAGGCCGGCGTAGGAAATCCCTGCTGGGCCATGGGCGCAGCCGTTGGGGACTACAACAATGACGGCCGCCCAGACCTCCTAGTCACCTGCTTCGGTGGAGTCGTCCTCTATCGCAACAACGGCGACGGCACCTTCACCGACGTGACCAAACAAGCCGGCCTCGATATCGACAAAGCCTGGGCCACCGGAGCTTCTTTCGGCGATTACGACGGTGATGGCCGCGACGACATCTTCGTCTCGAGCTACGTCGACTTCAATTTGAGCGACATGCCCAAGTTTGGCTCCAGCAAGACGTGCCAGTACCACGGCGTGGCCGTCCAGTGCGGCCCACGCGGGCTCAAGGGTTATCGCGATTACCTCTTCCACAACAACGGCGATGGAACCTTCTCGGAGGTCTCCAAGCAGGCCGGCGTAGAAGATGCGCAAGGGTTCTTCGGCCTCACCGCCGTCTGGACAGACATCGCCGGCAATGGACGCCCCGACCTCTTCGTAGCCAACGACGGAGAGCCTAACTACCTCTATCGCAACAACGGCCAAGGCACTTTCACCAACGTCGCAGAAGATGCCGGCGTAGCGGTGAATCAAGATGGTTTCGAGCAGGCAAACATGGGCGTAGCCATCGGAGACTACAACCACACCGGCCGGTTCTCCCTTGCGATCACTCACTTCAGCGACGAATACGCCGCGCTATTCCGCAACGACGGCCCCTTCAACTTCACCGACGTGTCCTACATAGCCGGTATCGCACCGCCCACGCGTCCCTACGTCGGCTGGGGCGACGCCTTCGTGGACCTCGACAACGATGGCTGGTCCGACTTCTTCATGGTCAACGGACACGTCTATCCGCAAGTGAATACGGCTGGCGTTGGCATCAAGTATCGTGAGCCCGCGCTGCTCTTTCAAAACCTGCACGACGGAAAATTTCACAACATCAGCCAGCAGGTAGGCCCCGCCATTCAAACCCCCCAGGTAAGCCGAGGCCTCGCTGTAGGAGACCTCTTCAACGACGGCCACATGGAACTCGTCATCGAAAATCTTGAAGGCGCCCCCATGATCCTCCGCCCGGAAGACGGCCCGCCGAATGACTGGATCAGTCTCACCCTCCAAGGCACAAAGAGCAACCGCCTGGCACTCAACGCGCGCGTTCGCGTCACGGCCGGCGACCTCGTTCAAACCGACGAGGTGCGCAGCGGAGGAAGCTACATCTCACAAAACGATCTCCGCCTCCACTTTGGCCTTGGTGGTCACCATCTTGTCGATAAGGTTGAAGTCTTCTGGCCCTCCGGAGCACAACAAACCTACACCCACTTGGCTGCAGATCACTTCTACACCCTCGTCGAAGGGAAAAACTCGGTCACGTCGCAGCCGCCCAACACGAGCCTCCGCCAGGCTCAAGACGCAAAGGATATCCACTAACCATTCCGGCCCAAAGGAAATGAAGCACATGAGCGAACCAATCGACCTGTCAAATTCCAGCCGTCTTATACACATGACAAGGCCCCACAGAGACAAAGCACTCGGCGTTTCTCTCCTCATCCTCGGCCTCTCTCTCGCAGGCTGCGGCGGCTCAAGTGGCTCGAGCACCGGTGGTGGCGGTGGAGGAACGCAGGCCCCCCAGGTGGCCACCCCTACTATCACCACCGCTGCTGCGCAAAACGGCGCACAGATCATTTCCCTGAGCGACACCACCGCAAACGCCACCATCTACTACACCACCGACGGCAGCATGCCCACCGCGAGCTCGCCGCAATACATCGCGCCCTTCCTCATAGCCTCGAACGTCACGCTCAACGCCATGGGTGTCTTCACAGGGGACACCAACAGTACCGTCGCAAGCCAAGCCTTCGCGCCCAATATCCCATCCGGCACCCTGGTCTGGAGCGACGAGTTCACCAACTCCACCTCCACGAATGCAGAACCCAACCCAGCCATCTGGACCTACGACACCGGAGCCTCCGGCTGGGGTAACGAAGAGCTCGAAGACTATTGCTCGTACGGATCGACTGCATCACCATGCAGCACCTCCAGCCCCAACGCCTACGTCGGCACCGATGGCTATCTGCACATCGTCGCGGAGCAGCCGTCTGCGGGCGTCTACACCTCCGCCCGGCTCAAGACTGAAGGGCTCTTCAGCTTTCAATATGGCAGGCTTGAATACCGCGCCGAGGTCCCAGAAGCGCAAGGATTCTGGCCCGCGGGCTGGCTCCTGGGCAACAACATCGCCACTGCTGGCTATCCAGCCTGCGGAGAGCAGGACGTCCTCGAGCGCGTCGACGCCCCCAGCACCCCGGACTTCAACGAAGGCTCCATCCACGGTCCCGGCTTTACCGGCACGTTGCTCGGAACGAGGTATAACTTTCCCACCGGCCAAACCGCCAGCAACTGGCACACCTACGGAATAATCTGGAGCCCCGGCAAAGTTGAATATTATGTCGATGACCCCACGAACATCTATGCTACCTACACTCCATCCAGCCTAGGTGGAATCTCCGGCGCAACCTGGCCATTCGACGGCGGTCAAAGTAACTTCATCATCCTGAATCTAGCTGTCGGAGGCGATTATCCCGGCGCACCTACTTCCGCAACCCCATTTCCATCAGAAATGCTGGTGGATTATGTCAGGCTCTACACAAATTAGTAACTGAATATCTGCGCAACCTATAGCTGCACACACCTGTAACTCCACCCAGCGCAGCTAACGCACGAAAACAAAGCCGCCCGCATCCCACCCGCGGGCGGCTCAAGCTTACTTAGCCTTCGCGTGCTTCTGCCGCGGCTCCGAAGTCGATTCGCGAACAATCAACTCCGGTTCCACCGTAATCATCGGCGGCAGCTCCTCATGATTAAGTCTGCGCAACAAAGCCGCTGCGGCCGTGCTCCCCATCAACTTCAACGGCTGCCGAACCGTCGTCAAGCTCGGGACATGATACGACGCCGATTGAATATCATCGAATCCCACCACCGAAATATCCCGAGGCACCTGCAGCCCATAATCATGCAGCGCACGGATACTTCCCATTGCTGAAATATCGTTGAAGCAAAGAATCGCCGTGAATCTCTGATGATGTTCCAACAGATCATGAATTCCCGGATAACTGATCTCTGGCGAAGTGGAGTCCATGGCAAGCTGGATCGTAAGCTTCTGATCAATCGACAGCCCCAACTCTCGGGCAACCCTCATCGTGGCCGACCAGCGAAGCTCAGTATCCGTACTAACCGACTGCCCCTTCATATAAACAATCTTGCGATGCCCCAGGTCATACAAATGCTGCAACGCCACACGCGCCCCCAGCTCATGATCCAGCACCACATTGGTCACCTCCGGCAGCGTCGTATGCCCGGCGATCAACACCGTCGGCAGCGGCAGCGGGTTCGTCAGCTTCGTGTCGATCGCCAGGATCCCATCCACCCCGCGCGCCTGCAGCAGCGCCGGATACTCATGGATCAAGCTCTCCTTATGCCGGTGGTGAACCGTAAAATAAAAGTAACCCTCTTCCATCAGCAGATCGCCAATACCCGAGAGCACCTGCGAGTGATACCCCTCGCCCAGCACCGGCAATAGGATCCCGATACTCCGCATCGGCTTACCCAGCAACGACCGGGCAATCATGTTGGGCTTGTAATTAAACTCGATCGCCGCCGCCCGAATGCGCTCGCGCGTGGCCTCAGGAATCGATCGCCCCGGCGTGTTATTCAGCACGAACGAGATTGTCGACGGACTCAAATTTAGATGGGCGGCAATGTCCTTAAGGCTCACCCTGCGAGGATGACCAGCCTTTGTCTTACCCGTAAAGTCATTCCCTGGAGCGTCTCGCATAGGTATCAATGTTGGCTCGTATCAGAATAGCAACACCTTCTGGCCCTACCACGAACACAAACTAAATAAAGCTGCCTTTAGAGCTCCGTATAAGCCCGGCTCTTTCCATTCCCTGCGTGCGTTTCTTTATAGACATAAGAACAAACGTTTGTCTAGAATGTCGGTACTCTGTTAGTCGAAACGTTGCGCTGTCCCTGTGCAACGGTCTTCCTGTAATGACGCGGCGGATGGAACATTTGAAAGTCGGAGACCTGTAATGCGTGTACGAACTGTCCCATCCCTGCTGATCGCATCTGTTGTTGCGGCTGCCTTCGGTCTTTTCGCAGCAAAGATCTCGCTTCCATCGAAGACCGTCTCCGCACACCAGATCGCCCAACCCGTTCCCACCACCGCCGCCGATGACCAAGCCCGTGCCTTCGCCGACGCCCTGATCGCCAAGATGACCCTCGCCGAAAAGATCGGCCAGATGACCCAGGTGCCGCTAAATTCCCCGCCACCTCGTCCCGCCGCCGAGATGGCTCGCGACGGCTCCGTCGGCTCCTTCCTCTTCATCACCAACGCAGCAGAGATCAACCACCTCCAGCACGAGGCCGTCGAGCATAGCCGCCTCCACATCCCTCTCCTCTTCGGCTTCGACGTCATCCACGGCTTCCGCACCATCTATCCCATCCCCCTCGCGCTGGCCTCCAGCTGGGATCCAGCTGTAGAGGAGCGCGCGCAATCCATGGCTGCTCGCGAAGCCCGCGCCAACGGCATTCAGTGGACCTTCGCCCCCATGGTCGACATCGCGCGTGATCCCCGTTGGGGCCGCATCATGGAAGGCGCCGGCGAAGATCCCTACCTGGGCTCGCAAATGGCCGCAGCCCAGGTGCGCGGATTCCAGGGCCCAACCCTCGGCTCTCCGGATCACATCATGGCCTGCGTCAAACACTTTGCCGGCTACGGCGCAGCCTCAGGCGGTCGCGACTACGAAGAGTCCAACATCTCCGACGAGCAGCTCTGGAACGTCTATTTACCACCCTTCCACGCAGCCGTCGAAGCCGGAGCCGGCTCCGTCATGAGCGCCTACATGGATCTCAACGGCGTGCCTGCCACCGGCAATCGCTTTCTTCTCCACGATGTCCTCCGCCACGACTGGAACTTCCAGGGCATGGTCGTCAGCGACTGGGGCTCCGTCCACAGCCTCACCACGCACGGCTTCGCCAAAGACGACGAAGACGCCGCCGTCCGCGCCGTGAACGCCGGCGTAGACATGGAGATGTCCAGCTCCACCTTCCAGGACTCACTCCCCAAGGCCCTCCAACAAGGCCTCGTCACAGAAGCAACCATTAACAACGCAGTAGAAAAAATCCTCATGGCCAAGTACAAGCTCGGCCTCTTCAAGAACCCCTACATCGACGTAGCGAACGCCGCAGCCCAGCTAGTAACCCCGGAGCAGCGCGCCACCGCCCGCAAGATCGCAACGCAAACCGCCGTCCTCCTGCGCGACGAAGATCACCTCCTCCCGCTCAGCCCGCACTACAAATCCATAGCCGTCATCGGCTCCCTCGCCGACTCCAAGCCCGACATCATGGGCTCCTGGAGCCTCGCTGGCCATCCGGCCGACTCCGTCACCGTCCTCGATGGCATGCGCAAACGCTTCGGCGCCGCGCGCATCCACTACACCAAGGGTGTTGAGATCGAACGCACCCAGGAGTCAATCTTCGACTCCCAGTTCGCCAGCCCCAAACCCACCCTGACGACCGAAGCCGAACGCGACGCCGAGTTCCACCACGCCATCGACCTCGTCCGTAACTCCGACGTCACAGTCCTCGTCCTCGGTGAGCTCCAAAGCATGAGCGGCGAGCGCGCCTCCCGCTCCAGCCTCGTCCTTCCCGGCAAGCAGGAGCAGCTCCTCGAAGCCGCCGTAGCCACCGGCAAGCCCATCGTCCTCGTCCTCCTCAACGGCCGCCCGCTAAACATCACCTGGGCCTCGCAGCACGTACCCGCAATCCTCGAAGCCTGGTACCCCGGCACCGAAGGCGGCGACGCCATCGCCGACCTCCTCTCCGGTGACGCCAACCCCGGCGGCAAGCTTCCCGTAGCCTGGCCCCGCTCCGTAGGCCAGGTCCCCATCAACTACGCCCGCAACCTCACCCAGATTCCCGAAGCTCCCAACACCCGGTACTGGGACGGCTCCAGCGCCCCGCTCTATCCCTTCGGCTACGGCCTCAGCTACTCCACCTTCACCATCGATAACCTCCGCACATCCGCACCCAACGTCCACGCCGGCTCCACCCTCCAGGTCTCCGTCGACGTAGAAAACACCAGCGCCCGCGCCGGCGACGAAGTAGTAGAGCTCTACACCCACCAACGCTACGGCAGTGCCTCCCGCCCCGTGCGCGAACTAAAAGGATTCCAGCGCATCTCCCTCAAAGCCCATGAAAAACGCACCGTCACGCTAACCCTGAACACCACCGACCTGGGCTTCTGGAGCCCGCAAACGCACCACTGGTCCATGG
>JBAVDD010000312.1:0-2870 GCA_049587035.1 Acidobacteriaceae bacterium
GCTTATGTCCTCGGGAGTAATGCTCTCTTGCCGTAATTGCCGACCAGGAAGAGGGACGCCCCGCAGGCGATGACATCCTTGAAAAGGAAGAGGCCTAGAAAGCTCATGTATTTCATTCCGTGAATGGAAACAATTGTGCCGGGTGTCGTGATGAACATGGTGCTGGTTACAAAAAACATGGCCGTCGTGATGAGACCACCTACAATACCTGCTTTGGCTCTAAAGTATCCGACGATAAACAATAAGGCGGCAATGATCTCGGTAAAGCCGATCATATCGGAGCCAATATGGGGGCCAAATATTTTGAATTGCCAGCTGATGAGTGGGTTGTGAGTGACCCAGGGTGTTATCGCTTCGGCGCCGGAAGCTGTCATTTTGAATAGACTGGCCCAAAGGAGCATGACTATCATCCCGACACTGATCACGAAGAAGGAAAGATTACGATCAGTGATCCATGCGGCCAATTGGATCAACCTGCTTTCGGCTTTGATCGAGAGGTCAGGAGCAGGGAACATGCCTTCCTTATCTACATTCTTTGTTTGTTCTGGCGAAGTGGGGTTCATCATTGTTTTTCCTTAAGAGCTGACATAGTTGCTTGCGAACGATGTGTCATGGAGAGCTCATCCATAGGCTGGCGTTTCCTATTGGCATGGATCAGAACAGAGCATGCTGTCCTGACGATGAGTGCGACTCGGTGCTTCAGGTCGGAGCGGGCAAATGTGCCAACTGTCAAATGCCCTTGATCTCGCCACCATCCATCCGTACAGAGGTTCCAGTCATCCACTTCGCGGCAGGCGACACCATATAGGCCATGAGACCGGCAATCTCCTCCGGTTTGCCGAAGCGGGCGATGCCAACTTCTTCTGGGAATTTCTGCATCGCTTCTGCGACGGTCAGGTTGTGTACCGGAGCCCACTTTTCAAAGAAGGATTGCCTGCGCCCCGTCAGCACAGCTCCTGGGATAACGCTATTGACCTGCACGCCGTCTCTAATGCCTTGCTCTGCAAATGCCTTCGCCAGTGCGATGATGGCTGCATTCACTGCGGCGACGGCGGCGAACCCAGGTTTAGGATCGAGAGCGGCGCTTCCAGACATTAAAACGACAGATCCGTTTGCGGCCTTCAATGCATCCCAGGCTCGTATGGTCAGGCGACGTGCGCCATGAAGTTTGAGTGCAATGCCATCCTCCCATTGCGAGTCTGTCATCTCGAACAAATCAATTTGCGGCACTGCTCCGGCAATGTTAAGCAGGGCGTCGATTCTGCCAAAGCGTCCGATCGTACTCTCGACGACGACGTCCGCGCACCGAGGCTCGCGCAGATCGAGCGCACAGACCAGGGGTTCGGCACCCGCAGCGCTGACCCCCTCGGCAGTCTTGTTCAGCTCGTCCTTGCTTCTTGCGACTAGCACGACAGCCGTGAAATCACGCGCTAGTCGCAAGGCAGTGGCGCGACCGATTCCCTGGCTTGCACCGGTAACGATTGCAACAGAGGTAGCTTTCACAGGATTCTCGCTCATAGCCCATCTCCAGATTCAGACACGCATATCGCGTCTCCAGTGCGGCCGGGAAAACCAGACGTCTCGATTTATTTAGAGAGTGTCGCGTGCACAACATTCAGTATTAGATCGACCACGAGATCCGGATTCTTATACATGGGGCTGTGGTCGACGTTTTGTGAGCTTATGACCGCTCTCATCCGCGCGGCCATGAACCGTTGGGTTTCCGGATGAATCATACGATCCTCCTCCGCGATCAAGTACCACGATGGCTTTGTCTTCCAGGCAGGCGCCGTAACCTTTCCCTGGATACATCTCACCGCGATCGGGCGCTGCACGGCGGCCATGATGGCAAGTTGGTCCGGCGATGCCTTGTGCGCCACGGCATGACCGAAGCCTTCCTCCGGCATCCAGATGAGTCCATTGGCATCGGGTTCGAGATGTGGAGCTTCAGAATGGGGCGACGTGCGATAAAAGACATCCGCAACGGTTTCGCCTTCATCGGGCGCTAGGGCTGCGATGTACACGAGCGCTTTTACTCGATCATGATGGGCTGCAGCGATCACAGCGCCGGCATACGCATGCCCTGCCAGGATGACCGGTCCAGTCGTTCTCTCCATCACGCGATGAAGGGTAGCAGCGTCATCGGCGAGAGACGTAAGTGGAATGGATGCAGATACAACCTTTAGCCCACGATGTTGCAACGGCAAAATGACATTGCTCCAGCACGATCCGTCAGCCCAGGCGCCATGAACCAGAACGACGGTGCCAATTTTCGGAGGCCCGCTCATTGCGATCTCTGCTCCTCTCGCTGGACGGAGACGCCGTTCGTAAGAAGGAACTCTTGCATGGCGGCGGCGATTTCTACACCGTGCGTCTCCGTAGCAAAGTGGCCTGTGTCCAGGAACCGAACCTGTGCGTTGGGAAGATCTTTTCGAAACGCATCTGCTCCGGCCGGAATGAAAAACGGATCGTTTCTGCCCCAGATCGCCAGCAAAGGTGGCTTGGACTGACGGAAATACTCCTGAAACTTTGGATACAGTTTCACGTTCGATGCATAGTCCAGAAATAGATCGAGCTGAATCTCTCTGTTTCCGGGGCGTTCGAGCAAGGCCGCATCGAGCGTGTACGATTCAGGCGCAACCGCTTCGGGATGAGCTACGCCGTGCGTGTACTGCCAACGAGTTGCTTCGAAAGTCAGGATGTTTTGCCGGATCACTTCTCTGTTTTCCGCTGTAGGCTGAGACCAATATTTCCTGATCGGTCCCCATGCGTCGCCGAGCCCCTCTTCGTAGGCGTTGCCATTCTGCGAAACAAGGGCTGTCACTCGCTCTGGATGACGCATCGCCAGTCGGAAGCCTGTTGGTGCTCCA
>JBAVDD010000313.1:0-15955 GCA_049587035.1 Acidobacteriaceae bacterium
GGCGCAACCGCTCTGCCGAAGAACCGGGCCCCTGACGAGCGTTCTTTGCTTGTCAGGGTGGTAACGCCGGAGTGAAGCCGCAGGCGTAACGACTGAATCGCCTTCCTCCATGCCGCCCATGAAACCAAAGGCATGGCAAGCTGCCCATCAATCCCTGCAACGATCCCCACACCTCGTCTACCATCAAGGGCACCAGCAACGGAGACCCCCGATGCACTCACTACGAACCACAATCCTCTGCGCCCTCGCAGCCCTCTTCATGGCGACAGCCAGCGCGCAGACCACCAATCCAATCCCCTACGACCACAACCCCGCCGCCGGCCACTTCTACAACATCAACGGCTTCAAGATGTACACCGAAGTCTACGGCTCTGGCCCGCCTCTCCTCATGATCCACGGCAACAACGGCGACATGAGCGCCTTCTCAACGATCGTCCCGTACTTCGCCAAACACTACACCGTCATCCTGGCTGACAGCCGCTCCCAGGGCCGTTCCCTCGACCCCAACCACCCCCTAACCTTCGAGATGATGGCCGACGACTACGCCGCCCTCCTCGACGCCATGCACATCCCCTCCGCCTACGTCATCGGCTGGAGCGACGGCGGCATCAACGCCCTCCTCCTCGCCATCCGCCACCCCGACAAGGTCATAAAGCTAGCCTCCACCGGCGCCAACCTCTGGCCCACCGCCGACGCCTTCGCCCCCGGCCTCTGGGACCAGGAAAAGAAAGATTACGACTCCGGCCTCCACAAGACCTACACCACCGCCCAGGAAAAGAACGACCGCAAGCTCTTCCTCCTCGACTGGCAGGAACCCCACATCACCCTGGCCCAACTCCACACCATCAAGGCCCCCTCGCTCATCATCTGCGGCGACCACGACCTGATCTCGATCACCCACACCGTCCTCATCTACCAGAACATCCCCCACGCGCAACTCTGGGTAGTCCCCAACTCCGGCCACGCCACCCTCCGCGAACACCCCGACGAGTTCGACCACCAGGTCGACAAATTCTTCACCGAGCCCTTCAAGGACTACCGCTAGTACCGCAGCCTGCCACCCACATAACGGGTGCCCCATTCATGCGCGCTTTTGCGCATGAGTGGGAGAGAGGGTGCCCAACATCACCACCATCCCGCGCAAATCGATACCAATCCTGCGCCCCAGCCACAACACCCTCGAAGGGGCACGGCTTCAGCCGTGCCATAAAAATAAGTTGCGCCGCAGGCGCTTCCGCTCTGCCGAAGGCCGGAGTGAAGCCGCAGGCGAAACGACTGAATTGCCTCCCTCGACTCCGCCCAAGAAGCTAAACGCGCAACCCCCAAACGCCAAGACCGCGCACTCCACCCGAGGTAACAAACCCAATCCCGCCCATACCAAACTCCCGCCGTCCGCGCAGGACCACCAGATACACTGTTCACTATGTGCGGAATCGTCGGATACATCGGTCCAAAAGCATGCGTTCCAGTGATCATGGAGGGCCTGGCCCGCCTCGAATACCGCGGCTATGACTCCGCCGGCATAGCGGTAGCCGGCGGCGGCCACCCTCTCCAACTTCGCCGAGCCCCCGGCAAACTCCGCAACCTCGCCGACATCCTCGCCAAAGACCCCGTCCACGGCACCTACGGCATAGGCCACACGAGATGGGCCACGCACGGCCGCCCCACGGAAGAAAACGCCCACCCCCACCGCGACGGGACCGGTACCCTGGTAGTAGTCCACAACGGCATAGTAGAAAACTACCTCCAGCTAAAGACAGCCCTGACAGCCAAGGGCCACACCTTCCTCTCCGAAACCGACACCGAAATCATCGCCCACGTAATCCAGGACGAACTCGACCTGGCCCAACTCGAGCAAGCTGCCCCAGCGTCTCTCCCTCTCGAAGAAGCCGTCCGCCGCGCCGTAGCTCGTCTCACCGGAGCCTTCGCCATCGGCGTCCTCTCCGCCAACGAACCCGACAAGCTAGTCGCCGCGCGCATGGGCCCCCCCGCGGTTCTCGGCATCGGCGACGGCGAGTACTTCCTGGCCTCCGACGTCCCCGGCATCCTCCACCACACCCGCCACATCCACTTCCTCCAGGACGGCGAAGTAGCCACCATCACCACCAGCGGCATCACCCTAACCGACTTCCACGGCCAACCCCGCGTCCTCAAAACCCAGCGCATCACCTGGGATCCCATCCAGGCCGAAAAGGCCGGCTACAAGCACTTCATGCTCAAAGAAATCAACGAGCAGCCTCGCGCCGTCCGCGACACCACCCTCGGCCGCGTCTCCCTCGACACCGGCCGCGTCTTCCTCCCCGACATGAAGATCACGCCCGAGGAGTTCAAATCCGCCACCGGCATCACCATCGCCGCCTGCGGCACCAGCTGGCACGCAGGCCTCGCCGGCAAGTTCATGATCGAGCGCCTCGCCCGCCTCCCCGTAGACGTCGACTACGCCAGCGAGTACCGCTACCGCGACCCCATCCCCAACGCCACCGAACTAGGCCTCCTCATCACCCAATCCGGCGAAACCGCCGACACCATCGCCGCGCAGCACGAGCTAATATCCAAAGGCTCCAAGACCCTCGCCATCTGCAACGTAGTAGGCTCAGCCGTAACGCGCCTGGCCGCCGGCGTCATCACCACCAACGCCGGTCCCGAGATCGGCGTAGCCAGCACCAAGGCCTTCACCGCCCAGCTAACCGCGCTCTTCACCCTCGCCCTCTACCTCGCGCAGGTCCGCAACACCATCACCTTCGAGCACTCCCTCTACCTAGCCAACGAGCTCTCCAAAATCCCCGCAAAACTAGAAACCGTCCTGCGCACCGTAGACGCGCAATGCCAGGAGCTAGCCAAGTCCTTCTCCACCTGCAGCGACTTCCTCTTCCTCGGCCGAGGCATCCACTACCCCATAGCCCTCGAAGGCGCATTAAAGCTAAAGGAGATCAGCTACATCCACGCCGAAGGCTACCCCGCCGGCGAGATGAAGCACGGCCCCAACGCCCTCATCGACGAAACCCTCCCAGTAGTCTGCATAGCCACGCAAGACCCCAACGACCCCAGCAGCGTCCTCAAGTACGAAAAAACATTAAGCAACATCCAGGAAGTAACCGCCCGCTCCGGCCGAGTCATCGCCATAGCCATAGAAGGCGACACCCACATCTCCCAACTTGTAGAGCATGTAATCCACATCCCCCAATCCCACGAGCTCTTACTCCCCATCCTGGAAGTAGTCCCCCTACAACTCCTCGCCTACCACATAGCCGTAAGAAGAGGCTGCGACGTAGACCAACCCCGCAACCTCGCCAAGAGCGTCACCGTGGAGTAACGGTGCACATGAAATGCCGGCTGCCGGGTGCCCCATTCATGCCCAGCGCTTGGGGCATGAGTGGGCGGCCCATACCGCCCGGGGTTGAGATACCTCTATGCCGAGCGGTCTAAAACGTTTCCAAGGAGACGGCGACTACCACTTCATCACCTTCAGCTGTTACCGCCGACTCCCATATCTGCACAACGACACCGCCCGCATCCTCTTCGAAGAAACCCTCGAACGAGTCCGCAGGAAGCACGACTTCTACCTCTTCGGCTACGTCCTCATGCCGGAACACATTCATCTCCTGATGTCAGAACCGAAGCGACTGCGGCTTGAGGACACCATGCGCGTCCTCAAGGGCGAAACCTCGAAGCAACTCAAAGGCGACCGTCTTCAATTCTGGCAACGCCGCTACCATGACTTCAACGTCCTCACCCACCACAAGTTCGTCGAGAAGCTCCGTTACGCGCACCGCAATCCCGTCAAACGCGGCCTCGTCGAAAAACCCGAAGGCTGGCCCTGGAGCAGCTACCACCACTACCGCACCGGAGAACCCGGCCGCGTAGAGATCGAGTCCGAATGGACCAACAAACGCCGCGAACAGCATCAAACCCCATCGTCATAAGTGGGATGCGACTCCCTGGCGTAAAATTCCCCCACCGATCAACCCGCCCCAAAACCAATCACCCCGAGCAAACAAAAAGGTAGGTGGAGCGCAAGCCTCGCACTCCACCCACCTCCTATCTCTTCATCGACAGATCATGCGTGCAGTGACACAGAACGCCTCACCAACCTAGCCGACGTGCATGTACTTGTGTCCCATCAGCCCAGCCAATCCAAGCAGCCCGGTTCCCAGCAGGAACAGAGAGCCCGGCTCAGGCGTAACCGCAGGATCCAGACCAGTCACAGTCAAGTCCGATGGCGCACCATTCGACTCCACATAGACCAGCGTGAACGGATTCGTCCCCGATGCAAGCGTGCCGCTGGCCGGTGTGTCCGTCTGCGGATTCGGGTTCGATAGAACCGTGTGGCTGTTACCCACGCCGGTATACAAGCTCGAGCCATCGTCGGACGACACCGACACCGCGCCGCCACCCGTATAGGTTCCAGTGAACTCCATATAGGTGTTGATCGCGCTCCCGGTTTCACCAATCGTGCTCATGTCCAAACCCAGAAACGTCGACAAGCTATCCGTCGACGTAAAGTTGGAGATGTAGCTGGTGTAGTTCGTCGAGCCATTGCTGTTCAGGAAGTCAGCAATCGTATTGGCGCTGCTTTGTCCATCATTGTTTACGAAGTTCAGCGGACCCGTATACGTAAACGTCGCCGTCGGCGCAATTCCCGGGGTCGGAAGCGCCGCATAGTCGGTGACGCCGCTGGAATAGGTTCCATTCCAGACAGTAACGTTAAGAGTTCCATAGAGGGAATCCGCATGTGCCAGCGGCACAGTCATGGCTGCGACCATGGGCACCGCGAAAAGCATCAGCAGTCGAGAAAATTTCATGAGTAGGTCCTTTACCAGCCAAACCTGGGGGGTATGTGGCTGCGTGAGTTGTGGGCTTCGCTGGTTGCGCCAGACAATAACCGGGGTCGATCTTGCGTGCAAGCGGCCAACTACGCAATATCAACAGGTTGCGCCGACTCGAAGGAGATGCCTTCCCAGACGCATGTATAGGGCCAAAGCGTGGTCCCTTTTCCTCACCGCCAGCTTCCGCGTATCCCATTACGGATCAACAAGTTAAACCAACAGCGCAGCCGGCGTCGACAACAACCCCAACCCTCCGAAACGACTAGTGCGCAAGAAAAAGCACAGTCCTGGCCAATCATTTTCCACTCCGAGCCTCCCCCCACCCACGCAGCTCTACCCCTGATAAAGCGCCCAAGCACAAGCCAGATCCTGCACCACATGTCCCAGCGACTTATAAACCGTAATCTCCTCCTCCGACCGCCGCCCGACCACATCCCCCGCCAGCACCTCACCAATCTCCGCCACAATATGTTCATCGCCGACAACCCCCGCAGCCTTGGCGCGCAAAAACTCCGCCCCCTGTGCCAGCACACTCGCCCGGCTGTCCACCACAAACCGACTCCGTCTCACCAGCTCATCATCCACCTCCGCCGGCCCCGCATGCGACGACCCGACCACATTCACATGCGTCCCCGCCCTAACCCACTCGCCCCTCAGTATCGGCTCCGCCGCACCCGTAAGCGTACAAACCACATCCGCCTCTGCGACAGCCTCGCGCACCGTCTCCACCGCCCGCACCTCAACACCCCACTCTGCCCCCAGCTCCACCTCCATCCGCTCCGCAAACTCCCTCGCCTTCTCCAACCTCCGCCCCCAAACCGTCACCGACGCCACCTTCCGCACCAGCATCATCGCCCGAGCATGCGTCGCCGCCTGCTCGCCATACCCCAGCAGCGCCAGCGTCCGCGCGTCTTTTCTCGCCAGCACATCGGTAGCCACCGCACTAGCCGCGGCCGTCCGCCGAGCCGTAATCTCACCCGCATCCACCACACACACCGCAGCCCCCGACACCGCATCAAACAGCACCACCACGCCCTGGTGCGACGGCACGCCCAGCGCAAAGTTCCCCTCGAACACGCTGATCAACTTCGCCCCAAACGCCGCCTGAGCCCCCATCGCCCCCGGCATCACGCCAAACATCCGCCCCTCGCTAAGCGGCAGTATCGACCGCAGCAGTTGCAGCGTCTCCCCGCGCGACAGCGCAATCATGGCCTCCCGCACAATAGGCAAGCAAGCCTCATACGTAAGCCGCCGAGCCACCTCCTCCCGATCAATCCACCTCATCCAAACCCCAATCCATCGCTCCTACCGAACCGGATAGGCCGAGAAGATATAGTCCCGCGCCGCCACCTTCGTATGGCAAGCATACCCGCACTCAAACCCGGTCACCGAAGGCTTGAGTGTCTTGGTCCCGTTATCGTAGGTGAACTTCGCAAAGGCCCACCCATGCGTCTTCGGGAACCTCTTCAAGTCCTTCTCGGCAAATGAAAGCGACGCCAGCGTATCCGGAATCTCCACAAAATACGGCGACACCGGATTCTGCTTCTTCAGCCACTCAATCTTAACCGCCTTCGCGCCTTCCGGGAACGCCTTGCCATTCTCCGGAATCCCTTCCTTATACGCCTTGATCATCGCCGCGTTTCCCAGGATCGCCTTCACGCTGGTCTTCGTCTCGCTGACGGCAATATCCTGCCACCCCTCATACCCTTTAAATTCAGAGAACGCGAGTCCACCAGGCACCTTCAGCATGGACCTGTCCTGCTGCTCCATGTTGCCCTGCGCCATACTCCCCCGCACCATATTCTGCTGCGCCAAACTATTCTGCTGAGCCAGGCCATCCCGCTGCGCCACAAGCGTCAGCGCGGCTGTAACGGCAAACACCCCAACAACAATCGTCAATGTCAGAACCACAGGTTTCCTCATGAACGTCACCTCAATCGCGCAGCCCGATCAACCGCACACGCAACCGTCAGGCATGCGCCTTCGTAGAACCCCCGGATTTTACTCCGAAAATCCAGCACATTCCTTTGCATTTCCTGTGCATTTCGACCCGGCCACCCATCCATAAGCGAACCCCGCAAATAGACCCACCACCATCAAGGTCTCATCCATCAGCGCTCTTCGCGAACGGACGAACCCACCATCACGGCCGCCGTGTGCCGGGTGCCGGGTGCCCCATTCATGCCCAGCCTTTGGGGCATGAGTGGGCCGCCCATACCTCCCTGGGTCACAAGACACCTACCAACGAGGTGCACCGTCCACTCCCTTTCGACCGACTCAGCTCCTCCTTTTGAAAGAGTGTGGCTTCATCCCGTGGGAGCTCTTCTCTGTCACCGCCTAATGTCCGCAGCAATCAAAGGGCCTCGCCACACAACGACCCAAGTCTGCCTCTGCAGATCATACCGACACTAACTCTCACTTCCTGGAAGCGCGCTTCCAGGAGGGATCCTCACAACCGTGAAGACTTCCCGCTCAATGAGTGAGTGGGCCTGTTGGCAACCACCCTGAACGGCTAGCGAGATTATTCTTCGTGTGCAACCATCGGCTTGGTGCACCTCTGGTAGTACAGCCAGAAGCCAAATGCTGCAGCCAAGGTGCCAACAAGATAGCTGGCATAGCCAAGAGCTTCAGCCTGCTTTTGGAATGCTGGATCAATGGAAGCTTGCCAGAAGACGGCAGATCCCTTCTGCCCCATGACCCACTGGCCGAAGTTGAAAGCGAAGTGGATACCTAAAGGAACCGCGATGCCACGGGTGGCCAGCGCAGCCATACCGAAGAGAATCGCACCGGCAAGAGGACCTAATAGAGAGCTAGTCCACGACAAGCCGCCCGCTATGTGCTCTAACGTGAAGACCAGCCCCGAGATCAACAGGGATGGCCATAGGCCCAGATCATGTTCTAGACGGCGCAGTGGATACGCGCGGAAGGCAAGCTCTTCTCGCAGGGCAAGCAGGAGGTACGCAGCAAGCCCAAGCAATAGCCAACGCAACGGCGGTGCAGGACGCATGTAAGTCCAGTGGGTATGGCCAGCCGCAAAGAGGGAGCACTCCTGGAGCGCTACGATCGCCAATCCAATCATGAAGCCCAGCAATATACGTGGCCCGCTTTTTCCTGTCAGCTCCAGGCCCGCGTCGCGCAGTTTCCAGCCGTCCCAGTGCAGGAACAGAAGTGTCAGTCCATACGTCAAAGCACAGGTGATGATTCCTACCTTGATCGTGTTCGTAAATGAAGTTGTCTTTACGAAGGCTGTCGTAAAGATCAGCACAAGGGGACACAACAGCAGGAAAAAAAGGGAGTGCAGAACGCCTTTCATCCGGTTCATCGGAGCACCATACTCGTATAGTACGCATGCGCAGGTACTGGGTTCCAAGGTGAGGAACGAATCCTTCTTGCGACAGTAAGCACTAAAGAAACGCTCTTATAGCCAGCCAGAATTTTTCGATTGGCATGAAATCGCCAATGCGCTCACAGTCGTCAGGCGAGCGGGTACCCATGCATGAGCACTTGCTGCATGAGTGGAGAAGAGGACGCCCATCATCACCACCAACCCAGCGCCGACCAAGCCACACAGCAACCCGGCCCTAACCCACAACCCCTCGAAGGGGCACGGCTTCAGCCGTGCCATTAAACCGCCGCGTCGCAGACGCTACCTTGCTGCCGCAGGCCGGAGTGGAGCCGCAGGCGGAACGACTGACCTGCCTTCTTCCAAGCCGCCACCAAACCCCGAGCGAACCAGACCAGAGCGAACGCAAGCAGCTTCATCCTGCCACATGGCACCAAGGTGTCCACACCAGCCACAACCTCCAACGGACAACCGCCCTAACTACTTACTCCTTACTACTTTTCACGGAACTCCCCAGCCTCCTTCCACGTACCCCCTCTCGACACCGCAATCGAAGGAGACACCCATGCGCCGTTTCGCCCTAACCTGCTGCGCCGTTCTGTTAGCGGCCCTCCCGCTCGCAACCCTCCCGCTCCACGCTCAGCACTTCTCCACCCACCCCTGCACCGGCAACGACAACGGAGGCGACAGCAGCTTCCTTTCCCGCTTGCTCGGTGGCTCCGACCAGGTCTGCGAAGTCCGCTCCACCACCTTCTCCCTCGTCAACGGACACCTCAACGTCAACGGCATGAACGGTGGCATCGATGTCATCGGTGAAGACCGCCAGGACATCGCCCTCGAAGCCCGCGTCACCGCCCGCGGCGGCAGCCAATCCGACGCCCAGTCCCTCCTCCACCAGATCTCTATCGAAACCGGCGCCACCGTCGAAGCCCACGGCCCCCACTCCGCCATGGGCCACAACTGGTCCGTCAGCTACAAGCTCCTCGTCCCCCACCGCCTCGCCGCCGACTTCCACACCATGAACGGCGGCCTCTCCCTCAACGCCCTCAACGGAGACATCCAAGCTGAAACCACCAACGGCGGCGTCGACTTCGACAACCTCGGCGGCAACGTCCACCTCAGCACCGTTAACGGCGGCATCCACGCCCACCTCTCCGGCAACACCTGGCAGGGAAGCGGCCTCTCCGCCAAAACCACCAACGGCGGCATCTCCGTCGACGCAGCTCCCAACTACTCCGCCCACGTCGTCGCCAGCACCGTCAACGGCGGCATCGACGTAGCCGGCCAGTCCGGTACCCGCCACCACTCCATCGACACCAACATCGGCCACGGCGGTCCCACCCTCGACTTCGAAACCGTCAACGGCGGCGTCTCCATCCGATAGCCCTTCACAGACCCCCTCCAGGTAAACTTCACCCGAAGTGCACCTGGATGGGGCTTTTTTTGCGTCTCCGCCGAAAACCCATCTCAAGACGCCATCGCGCATCACATAACCGGGTTCAAACCTTCACCAAATCAACGCAAATCCCGAAAATTTAAGGCCCACCTTCGCCTCGAAGCGTATACTTCTTTTCGCAGCACGAACCAAATCCCCGAGGTCCCCCATGAAAAAGCTTCTTTCTGTTTGCATTGTAAGTTTCTCATTCCTAACGGTTAGCGCGATGGCTCAAACGTTCCGGGGCGTGGTGTCCGACTCCATGTGCGCCCACAACAACCTCGCCAAGGCCTCCACCGCAGCTCACGAAGCCTGCGCCCAGAAATGCATAAAAATGGGCTCCCCCGCCGTTTTAATCGTCGGCACCACGATCTACAACGTCTCTAACTCTAGCAAACTAAATGCTTTCGCCGGCAAGACAGTTACCGTCGACGGCAAGCTTGCTGGCAATACCATCACCGTGATGTCGGTCAAGGACTAACATTCTAAAGGCTTTAGTCCTGCCGCGCCAGCGGCAGGACAACCGTCTTCCCCAACTGCGCCGATCTCCGCGCGGCATCCAGGATTTCTGTAACCGTAACGTTTGTCCGCAAAGAACTTAGGCTGTTCCCCTCCTCCACCTGCCCACTCAACACCGCCTCCAGATAATGCAGCGGATCATCATAGGGCGCCTCAGGCTTGGAAGCATCTTCTTTTTTTTCAATATTATCCCCATGTAGCCGAACCTCTATTTGGCTACCATCGATCGTCTTCGCATACCCCGTTCGCCCATAAACATCCATCTGTTTCACCGAGAACGGCCAGTCCCACGACGCCTCCACCATCGCCACAGCGCCCTTATATTTCAATAAGATATCGGCCTCATCATCCACATTCGGATAGAGTCCCGGCTGCAGATGCTGCGTCACCGCCGTCACCGAAAGTGGAACCTCCCCGCGCAGCATAGCCGTCACTAAATCAGGACCATAGCACCCAAAGTCCGTCAGTGCACCATCTCCATCCTGCTTAGGATCTACCAGCCACTTCAGAAATTCAGGCTGTACCCCAATCTTCGCCGGCCCCTCATGCCCATCTCGAACCACAACCTTCACCAAAGATCCCAGCGACCCGTTCGCAAGCAATCGAGCAGCCTCTGCATTGCTGCCATACCAACTGGTCTCGTAGTCCACAAGCACATGAATCTTCCCACGCTCCGCCGCGCGTTCCATCGCCAGCGCATCGTCATAGCGAAACGCCAGCGGCTTCTCCATCATCACGTTCACTCCCAGCTCAGCGCATTCTTCCACGATGCGTCGATGTTCGCTCGGCGGCGTGAACACCAGTACCGCCTGCGGATGCGCATGCGCGACCATCTCCGCGATGCTCTTAAAGTGCAGGTTCTCCGGCAGTTGATACCTCTTCGCGTACCGTTCAAACAGCGCCTGGTCCGGCTCGACGACTCCTACCAACTCCGCATCCGGCCTCTTTAATAGCGGACCTGCCGGCACCATCGCACCGCCATACAGAAACGCTGAAACATGTCCGTGCACCAACCCCACGATCCCAACCCGGAGTGGCGCAGCAGTCGCGGGCGCAACCGCTGCCATTATTGTCGTCAAGAGCAGAACAAACCGTCGCATCCTACACCTCACCTGCGCAGAACAATCACGTCACGAGATCGAAGGCTAATACATTCAAGTGCGAATGGAAACCGTACCGTTATGGATAATGACTGGGACACTCAGGCTGTCAGATGGAGTGTGAGTCTTTATGTTGGATAGAATCGGCATCGCCGAATTGGCATCTATTGCAAGCAGGAAGGTTATCTTGCTAGCGCGAGCTGAATCTACTGATGGGCCGCCATTTTGTCCACCATAATGCCACTCATAACTAAGTTTTTCCGTCTAAACTCTTGAATTCGGCTAGGATAGTCTTCGAGTGACACTAGCCTCCAAGGAGTCAGTTTGAAGACCGGTTTCCGTGCCCTCGCGCTGCTTTGCTTTGCGTTTCTTGCCTGCTCCATTGTTCATGGTCAAGCGATGCCGACCGCCTCAAGACCCTTCACCTTCTCCGCTTTTGGCGCCGCCACGGGCACATACACTGGTCTCCGCGGTGGAAAGAATCTGGGGATCACGGCTGGAGTTGACATGAACTTCAAGCCTTTTCACATGTTCTATCCATCAGCCGAAGTTAGGGGAACCTACCCGGTCGACGACGGTAAGGTGGATGCGCAGGAAAACCTTCTATTTGGTCCCCGAATCGAGCGGTACTACGGCCATTTACGCCCCTATGTTGACTTCCTCTATGGCCGTGCCAAGGTTGATTACCAGAATGGTGGCATCCCGAACCCTGCAGGGACTCTTCTGTACCTCGACTCCGTGTCCAACGTTTTTTCCTTTGGCGGCGGTCTTGATTACACACTCACAGATCACTTCGCCCTCAAGATCGACGGGCAGTTCCAGCGCTACTCGGTGCCGGTCACCACGAGTGGAGCAATTTATTCAGTGCCCCTCACGATAGGCGTCGTTTATAGGTTTGGAGCGCCGCCGCTGAATCCCTAGTAGTGCTGAACCTGCTCGCGATGCCGCTCTACCCACCAGCAGGGGTTGTTCCCAGCCTGCGGGTAAATGGATTTGCTGCACACAGTGGCCACGGTTCCGTTCGGAAAGTAGTCCTCCTTACCGCCTTTCAAGTCTGCGACCGTATACATGTCCACCTGGACCGAGCCCATTCCTCCACCTCGCGCTACCCGCACTCGCCAAACCGCCCAGTCCAGCGGATACAGCAACGCAGCAATGAGCAACAAAATGCCAACGCCTCTAAGGAGCATCTTGAAGGCGAACTTTTCAATCACAAAATCCTCTGGCATGTGCGCTCCCCGCTCTCCACAAACCGCAAGGGCAAACAGAAAGTCCGTCCCTCTTCAGCCTGTCATGTTTGTTTTACCCCGCCCGAACGCAACGACCTTGCCCGATCACGCTTATAAGTTGAAGAGCTCACGCAGCCGTTTGGTCTGAGACCGGCTTACCGGCACTTCGGTCTGCTTACGATCATCCATGCGCAACTGGTAGCTCGACTTGAACCACGGCACGACCTCGCGAATATGCTGGATGTTCACCACAAACGAGCGGTGCACTCTCCAGAACTGCTCCGGGTCCAACTGGTCCGTCAACTCTTCCAGCGTCCTGCAATTGGAGTCACCCTCGATCGCCTTTGTCACCACGGAAATCCTTCCATCCTCGATCGTTGCATAGCAAAGGTCCCTCTGGTCTACGAGTAGCAGTCGGCTTTGCGCCCGTACCACCACCTTCCCAGTCCTTCCCACTCCTGCAACGCCAGTAGCTGCTGAGCCTGCGTGAGCAATTCCGGTTCGTTCCTCCACCATGCGCAACAGAGCATCCAGTTTGGCCTCTGCGCCTGCCACGCGGCTCGACACACGCCCGCCCGGCGTCTCTCCGGCAACACCGCCACTGCTAACTGCTTCGACTGCATTCTCCGTCGAGTTCGCGACTCGCTCGCGAACCTTCTCGAGCGTCCGGTTCACCCGCTTACTATCGAACGGCTTCAGCAAGTAGTCCACCGCATTCACTTCGAACGCCTTCACAGCATACTGATCAAATGCTGTTGCAAATACCACCTGCGGAAGCTTCATCTTGCGGTCCAGCGCCAACACTTTTTTCAAAACAGCGAATCCGTCCAGGCCGGGCATACGAACATCCAGAAAGATCACGTCCGGCTTGTGAGTTCGAATCAGCTCTACGGCCTCAATACCGTTGGTACCCTGCGCCAGTACCGACACGTCCCCCGCGGCATCCAGCAGGTACTGCAGCTCCTGCCGCGCCAACGGCTCATCGTCGATAATCAGCGCTGTAAGCGGCATGGACATGACGTCATTCTATTCATTTGAAGAGTTCACCGCGACCTTAGCCCGCGGCCAGCCCAATGCACCTAATCGCTATAAACCCGCAACCGTGCCGGCGCTCCATCCTGGGCAAGGTCATGCCCGCAGCACGTGCAGAACACGTCAGTGATCTTGACGCCGCGATGGCAGTCACCGCACACCGGCGCCATCTGGAACTGGCACTGAGGGCAGTAGTGATAGCTCGCTGCCAGCGTAGTCGAGCAGTTCGGACACCGCGACAGCACCGGCTGCCTCAGCAGAAAATAAACCACCGCGCCAATTCCACCCGGCAGCAGCACGCAAACCAGCATCCACAACCCCGCCGACATGCCGCGCCGTTTCACATCGCAGCTCACATACCCCAGCAGCAGCGCATAGCTCGCAAACAGCGTGCCCCAGGCGTAGCCCATCATCAGCCGCAGAGGTAGCAGCTCATGTTTGTGGTGTGGCATTACAACGTGGAAGATGTACTGCATGCCCGCGAACAACACCACGGCCAGCACCATCGACCAGCGCGGAATCATCCGCAGCTCTTCATCCCCCGCCGAAGCCGCCTCTTTTCCGTTCGAAGCTGTCCCCATCCACTTCGGCATCATAGCTGCGCCTCGCTGTCACTGCCGGAGCGTCCCCGTGTCCGCCTGAGCCATACCAATCCAAGCACTGCAGCGGTGACAGGTAGCGACCACAGCAGCAGAATCATCAACTGGCCGCTCGCGTCCGGCACGCCAGTCGGCGTCAGGTCGTACCCGTCGAGCATTCCCCAGATCGCATAGCAGATAGCCATCATCAGAATCGACGAGATCGTAAGCGGTACCCACAGGCTGCGGGACCTCTGACGCTGCTCCTGCAAACTCGTCGCCTGCTCGCGCACCACACGATGCGTCCGGTTTACCACCACGGCCCGCGCTCCGGTCGCCACCCTCGCGTCGCGGAAGGCCTGCCTTGCACCGGCTTCTTGATCGTCTGGACGAAGCGAGTTCAAGCCCTCACCTCCACCTTGCCATGGTCGATACCATGTCTGCGATCGCTGCCCCCCCGCAGCTTGAGCAACTCCGGCTTCAGCGCCGCCAGCCCACGATACAGCCGGGACTTCACCGTCGACAACGGCGCATGTGTCACCGTTGCAATCTCCTCCAGTGACATCTCCTCATGGAAGCGCAGTATCAGCACTTCACGATACGCTGGCTCCAGCGTCAGCAGTATCGCAGCTACTTCAGACGCGTTCTCACGATACTGAAACTGTTCCAGCGGAGAGGGACCTTCCTGCACAATCTCGAACGGCCGTGCGTCGGTATCCTCGCCCCCCTCGTGCATCTCGTCCAGCGACGCCATCGTCCGCTTCCGCGAAAGGTCAATCACCAGGTTACGTGCGATGGTAAAAATCCACGTGTCGAACCGCGCCTTCCCGTTGTATTGCGAACCTCTCCGCAGCACCCGTATCCAGACCTCCTGGAAAAGGTCCTCCGCCACTTCGCGCTTACTCGTGAGAAACATCAGATAGCGCATCAGGCGATGCTGGTACGTCTCAATCAGCTGGTCCAGCAGCTCCGGGTCCTGGCGCTTTAGTCCGCGCGCAATCGCAGCGTTCTCGCGCTCTAACTGTTTGGCCGCCTCTGCTGCGAGTGCGATCGAGGTTCTCACGTTCATATGGACGCCATTTTGTGCCAGAAAGTCTCGCTGGATCCCATATATTCTACGTCCGAATGCCCGCACAGGGCGAAAATCTCTTTTGCGCATCGCACCGATTTCACGACAGGTTCCGATCCTGATCCCATCGCTGGGCTGCGGAACTTATCCACTTGCAGCGGGTTAACATGGAAAGCAAGCAGAACCGATTTTGAGCATCTCAAACTGTTGAGGCCTCGGCGCATCCCGTGTCGAATCGTCTTGTGACCGTGCCCACGGAAGCCCGCCAAGGTTGAAGTCCATGAGTTCAATACCTTTTGTAGTTCTTCTTATCACCCTCATAGCGCTCTACTTGATCTCCCGTCGATCCAGTCGTGCTTCGCTGCAACATGCCTGCGAATATCTGCGGCGCGATGCTCTCTTGATCGACGTTCGTAGTCCGTCCGAGTATCACGCGGGCCATCTTCCACGGGCTATTAATCTCCCGCTCAACGAGTTAGAGTCCCTGCTTCCACGCCACGCACGCGATAAGCGGCAGGTACTTCTCCTGCACTGCAAGAGCGGCATGCGCAGCAGACTCGCCACCAAGCGCTTGAAAAACCAGGGGTACGTGAACACCTTCAACCTCGGCTCCTACAGCCGGGCCTCCCGCCTCGTCAGCGGTAGCTGAAGCCTTCCGGCAAGTACACTGAAAATAATCGGGCAAGTACACTGGAATCATGGATGTTCTGTACGGCCTGCACCCTGTCGAGGAGGCCCTCCGCGCTGGTACGCGCCCGCTGGACCACGTCGGCGTTGCCCGCGAGCGGGAAGCGCGTCGCGATCCCCGGCTGGACGCGATTCTC
>JBAVDD010000314.1:0-5438 GCA_049587035.1 Acidobacteriaceae bacterium
GCCTTGGCGCGCTCCAGGCGCTGCTGGTTGCGGGCTTCGTTGGAGGGCGTGACGGCGGCTCCGATGACGTAGTCGCCCTTCTTGAGGTTGATGCCACGGTTGCCGTAGGCGGGGCGGCCCATGGCACGGAGGTCCTGCTCGGCGAAGCGGATGGCCATGCCTTCGTGGGTGGCGATGAAGATGACTTGCTGGCCGTCGGTGATCTTGGCGGTGATGAGCTCGTCGTCCTTGTCGATGCCGATGGCGATGATGCCGCGGGCCATGACGTTGGAGAAGTCCTTGAGGGCGGTCTTTTTGACGGTGCCGTTGCGGGTGGCGAAGAGGACGAACTTGTTGTCTTCGTTGAGGTCGCGGACGGGGAGGATGGTGACCACTTTTTCGCCGGGCTGGAGGTCGACGAGCGAGGCCATGGCTTTGCCCTTGCCGGCGGCGCCTACGTCGGGGATCTCGTAGACCTTTAGCCAGTAGATGCGGCCGGTGTTGGTGAAGCAGAGGAGGTAGGCGTGCGTGCTGTCGATGATTAGCTGCGCTACGAAGTCTTCTTCGCGGGTCTTCATGCCGAGGCGGCCCGTGCCTCCGCGCTTTTGCTGGCGGTAGGTGGTGATGGGCGTGCGCTTGAGGTAGCCGGTGTTGGAGACGGTGACGGCTACTTGCTCGTCGGCGATGAGGTCTTCGAGGGTGAGCTCGGTGGACTCGTCGAGGATGACGGTGCGGCGGGCGTCGCCGTACTTGTCGCGGATGTCTTCCAGCTCCTTGATGATGACCTTGCGGAGTTTCTTCTCGGAGGCGAGGATGGATTCGTACTCGGCGATGTTGTCGCGGATGACGCGGAGTTCGTTGAGGAGCTCGTCGATGCTGAGCTGGGTGAGGCGGTAGAGCTGGAGTTCGAGGATGGCATCGATCTGACGGTAGGACAGGATGAGCGTGCCGGCGGAGTTGTTGGCTAGTTGCGCGCTTACGCTGCCGCCGAGGAGATCGATGTTGTACTTGGTGGGGTCTAGTGTGACACCGGCTAGCTCCGTCCCGTTCAAATTGATGCGGCGGTTGCTGAAGTAGCTGAAGAGGTTTTCGCGGGCTGTGGCGCGGCTGCTGGACTGGCGGATGATCTTGATGACCGTGTCCAGATGGTCTAGGGCGATCTGGTAGCCGAGCAGGACGTGCTCGCGCTCGCGGGCCTTGTTGAGCAGGAAGGCGGTGCGGCGGCGGACTACGTCGAGGCGGTGCTCGATGAAGGCGTGGATGGCCTTGTCGAGGGGCAGTTCTTTCGGCTGGCCGTTGTGGACGGCCAGGAAGATCATGGAGAAGCTCTCCTGCATCTGGGTGTGCTTGTAGAGCTGGTTGAGGACGATCTCGTTTTGCGCGCCGCGCTTTAGCTCGATGACGATGCGCATGCCGTCGCGGTCGGACTCGTCGCGGACGTCGGAGATGTCGTCGATGATTTTTTCGTTGACCAGCTCGGCGATGCGCTTGATGAGGTTGGATTTGTTGACCTGGTAGGGGATCTCGGTGACGATGATGGCCTGGCGTCCGCCGGTGATGTTTTCAAGTCCGCACTTAGCGCGCATCATGAAGCGGCCGCGGCCGGTCTTGTAGGTCTGCGCGATGTTGGCGCGGCCGTAGATGAATCCGCCGGTGGGGAAGTCTGGGCCCTTGACGTGCTCGAGGGCGATTTCGAGGTCGGAGCGGGTTTCGCCTTTTTCCTTTTGGAGGAGCGCGATGGTGGCGTTGAGGGTTTCGGTTAGGTTGTGGGGGGGGATGTTGGTCGCCATGCCTACGGCAATTCCCGTTCCTCCGTTAATGATGAGGTTGGGGATGCGGGCGGGGAGGACGCTGGGCTCGCTGGTGGACTCGTCGTAGTTGGGGACGAAGTCTACGGTGTCGTTGTCGATGTCGGCGAGCATCTCGGAGGAGATGCGGGTGAGGCGCGACTCGGTGTAACGCATGGCGGCGGGTGGGTCGCCGTCGACGGAGCCGAAGTTGCCCTGGCCGTCAATGAGCGGGTAGCGCAGGCTGAAGGGCTGGGCGAGGCGGACCATGGTGTCGTAGATGGCCGAGTCACCGTGGGGGTGGTAGTTGCCCATGACGTGGCCGACGACCTTGGCGGACTTGGTGTACTTTTTGTTGAACTGGAGGCCCATCTCCTGCATGCCGTAGAGGATGCGGCGGTGGACGGGCTTGAGGCCGTCGCGCACGTCGGGGAGGGCGCGACCGATGATGACCGACATGGAGTAGTCGAGATAGCTGCGACGCATCTCCTCCTCGATGTTGATCGAGAGCATGGAGAGGGCTCCGGGACCGGTGGGGGCACCGGGCGCGCCGGGGGCTCCGGGATCGCCTGCGGGAGGAGGATTGTTGCTGTTCGCGTCCTGCGGAGTGGGAGGATTCTTGTCGGGATTCTGATCGTCGGGGAAGAGGGTTTCGTCAGCCATGTCTACCTTCCATTATAGCTGCTGGAGAGGCCGAAAGACAGAGCGTGGGAGGGCCTTGGGAGGTGCGTAAATGTTGGGGATTCAGTGGGTTTGGGCGGGGTGTGGTATGGGGTGGTTCCAGGCGGAGAGCGGCCTTGAATTTATCAGCACGAATTCGTGACTTATCCAATAAGGATGACTTTACGGACACGTGCCGATGAGGGCGTTTGTCGTTACATATTGGACTGACGTATTGGACTGGCACTGCGCGAGTCGGGGTCTCTTGATGCACGGTCACGGAAGTGCCTGCGCTAGCTCAATGACCTCAGGTTCAGGGAAAGTCTATTGATAGTCCTAACTGGCCGCCGATCCGCGGGCTGGCGACATACACGCCGCCGAGTAGACCGAAGCATAAAGCCACGCCTTTCCGGAGAGAGTACTGGCCGCCGGCCATGCCCTGAAGCTGAGTTTTACTCAAAACTCCGCTGGGGGCATAGGCGCCGTAGACTTCGGTTCCGAGGGTTAGTCGATCGTTGAAATCATGCAACAGCGATAGACCACCCGTGTAGACCTGTCCGCGTACGTTCTCAGTTCCTACTACGCCCGTACTGGTGTTGCCAGCAATCAACAGACCGCTGTTTGCGTTGATCCGGGTCTTTTTTGAAATGGATTTCTGCAGCATGAAATTGAGCGCGTAGTCGGTCAATCCGGAGCCAAGTTGCTGGGCGGGATTGCCGGTTGGAAACTCAACATAGAAGCTGACGCCGAGAGCCGGATGCCGGTTGTCCTTGCGCTCGGTGAGGAAGTTCCACTTTATTCCGGTGTTGGTGTCGCCGATACCGTTGGCCGGCTGGTTGCCGGCAGATCGGTAGATGGAAAGATATGGAGCGTCGACGTCCAGCTCCAGGCTGTGGGGCAGACCGTAGTTGAGCTTCAGATTGGCGGTGTTCTGGCGAACGTTTGGGTATTGGAGCTGAAGCGCATCGTACTCATTGAAGAACTCGAGGTGCCATTTTCCACGGTCGGTGACGCTTGTGTCATCGGTATAGAAGGGCAACTGAGCCGAGAGAGATCGGGCCGAGCCGATCAGAGCGAGGGCCAGGAGTAAGAGGCGAAAGGTTGGAGGCATCGAGTTCGCCCTCAAGAGTAGCAGCAATCCAGCGTTGCGAACTCTGGAGCTTTTTAGTGTGTTTCCGGACCATTGCCCGGGTGCGCGTTGCCGATGGGCCCTTCGCAACGCCCCAAAGTCTTTTCTATTCCGGGGGTGTGTCTTTAAGATAGGATGCAAGCTGCCAGTTGAGCGAAATGACCTGTATGTCTGCGCCAAAGAGGAGTTGAAGATGAAAAAAGTAGATCCGGTTGAGGGCCACCCGCATAACACGAATGACTGGTTTGGGCGCTTCGCGGCTGGGGCGTCGGGCTGGCTTGGATCCAAGTGGGCGTTTGCTGCCGCGGCTTCAACCATATTGGTCTGGGCGCTGACTGGACCTATCTTTCGGTACTCCAATAGCTGGCAGCTGGTCATCAACACTGGGACGACGATTGTTACCTTCCTTATGGTCTTTCTGATCCAAAACACCCAGAATCGCGATGCGCGTGCGATTAATTTGAAACTGAACGAACTGATTCGATCGATCGACAAGGCGGGCGATCAGATGATCGACATCGAGACGTTGAGTGATTTGGAGCTGGATGAACTCCAGGCGAAGTACGGGAAGATCAAGGCTGCGTGCGAGGCTCGTGAAGCAAAGGCGCAGCTCAAGAAAAAGACGCCTTGAACTTTCTGTATTTCCGTAAAGCAATGCGGAGATTGAAGTGGTTCTTGCAAACCTAAGCGAGGTGTGCGATAACTACGTCATGCGTAGTACGCGGCGCGAAGTAGTGAAGGTCGAGGAGAGTGGGTTGGGGCATTACTCCGATCCGCCCCTATTGGTGTTGGCGAGTTTGGCGGGCGGCCCGAAGCATGGGCACGCGATGATCGAAGACATTGCCGGGATGTGCGGGACGCGGCTGGGTCCGGGTACGTTGTATGGGGCGATTGCGCGGCTGGAGAGCCTGGGTTGGATTGAGCCACTGCCGCCCGAGGAGCGCCGCCGCCCGTACTCGATCACACATGCGGGCCTGCGGGTGCTGGGCGCACGTTTAACGACGCTGGAACAGTTTGCCAAAGCCGGGCTGGGTAGGCTGGAGGCGCTATGAGTCCGAGGCTCGCACGCATCGTGACCAGGCTATATCCGCAAGCATGGCGCGCTCGCTATGGCGAGGAATTTGTCGCGATGCTCGAACTTGGCCCGGGGGATTTACGCGTTTTGGTAAACAGCGTCGGTTTAGCGCTGCAGGAGCGTATCTTTCCAACACAAGGAGGCAGTATGGATGGCGATTCAAATTCGTTTGGAGTCATGATACGGCGGCCCAGCGCGTTTGTGCCGGTGGCAATGTCGCTCATCGCGCTCGTGACCGTACTGGCCGCACTGGCGATGGAAATGCATACTGGCGGGCATATCGTTCGCTCGGCCGACGAGGGAAGCGTGGCGCACATCTGGCAAATTCTGATGACGGTGCAAATGCCTGTTGTTCTGTACTTCCTGGTCAAATGGCTGCGCCGCGCTCCTGCCGGGACACTGGAAGTGTTTGCGTTGCAGGCGGGAGTCTGGCTAGCGTCGTGCGCGCCGATCTATTTTCTGCATCTGTAGCGGAGGGAGCGCATGCATTCGTAAGTAGCGCAGCTGTCACCACTCTGATGGCACTCCTTAACGGCATGGCACGGAGAATGTGGCGGCGGGTGGTGTGTGGCAGGAATTCCGTGCGGGTGCTACTCGTTTTTGTTGGCTAGATCTTCCTCGCGCTTTTCGATTGCGTCGGTCGCCTCGGGGAGGAGTTTCTGGAGGATGGCCAGGAGCTGGCGGGGATCGAAGGAGTCGAGCTCGCGGGTGGCGCCGTCGCAACCGGAGGAGGATGGCGGGCAGATGGCAATGATGGGCAGATCGGGGCGTATCTGACGCAGGTTGCGGACTAGATCGGCGCAGGGCA
>JBAVDD010000315.1:0-2285 GCA_049587035.1 Acidobacteriaceae bacterium
CTCCTGGCCGCGGGCGCGGAGGAGGTCGGCGGAGTAGCCGTCGATCTGGGTGGGGAACGGGCCTTCGCCGACGCGGGTGACGTAGGCCTTGGTGACTCCGATGACAGTGCCGATGCGGGTGGGGCCGACGCCTGTGCCTGTGACTGCTCCGCCGGCGGTGGAGGAGGAGCTGGTGACGAAGGGATAGGTTCCGTGGTCGATGTCGAGGAGTGCGCCTTGTGCGCCTTCGAACATGACGTTCTGGCCGGCGGTTAGGGCGTCGTTGAGCATGTAGGCGGTGTCGGTGACGAAGGGCGCGATCTGCTCGGCGGCGCGGGCGTAGTCCTCGTACATCTGCTTGGGGTCGAGAGGTTCGGTGCCGAAGAGGGCGTGCGCGATGGTGTTCTTCTCGTGGCAGGCGTTGTTGATGTGCGTGCGCAGGAGCGAGGTGTTGAGGAGGTCGACGACGCGGAGGCCGTTGCGGTGGATCTTGTCCTCGTAGGCGGGGCCGATGCCGCGGCGGGTGGTGCCGATGGTCTGGCGGCCGGGTGCGGTTTCGGCGGCGAGCTCGATCATGCGGTGGTAGGGCAGGATGACCTGGGCGCGGTTGGAGATGAAGAGGTTGCCGTCGACATCAACGCCGGCGTCACGAAGCTTCTTAACCTCGCCGAGGAAGGCCATGGGGTCGAGCACGACTCCGTTGCCGATGACACCTTTGCAGCCGGGGCGGAGGACTCCGCAGGGAATGAGCTGGAGAACGAACTTTTTGCCGTGGATGATGACGGTGTGGCCGGCGTTGTGGCCGCCGGCGTAGCGGGCTACGATGTCGAACTTTTCGCTGAGGACGTCGACGATCTTGCCCTTGCCTTCATCGCCCCATTGGGCTCCGAGGATGACGGCGGACGGACGGCGGTGCGCGCGCGGCGAGACGGGGGTTTCGGTTTGGCTCACGAGGAAGATGGCTCCGGAGATGATGCTCGGGGGGAAGTGCGCGCAGCGTCGTTCCCAAGGGAACCGCTCGCGCCCATAATTCATTTTATACCGGGAACGTGTGGAGCAAAGTTTCGCGTCGGGCGCGTACCGGCCTGGATGGAGGATTCCCGTTCTACGGGGCTTTGGACGTGGCGGGTGGGGAGAGGTTGGCTGTGTTCTGATACCAGTCGACTTTGCGGGTCACGATCATCACGATGGCGATTACGCCGAAGAGCAGCAGCGAGCCTAGCAGAAGGGCGTTGTCTTCCGAGATGAGTAGACCGTAGATGGCGGCGTAGAGCGTGGTGAGGATCGCTCCGAAGCCGAGGCCGTAGGACAGGCTGCGAAGGACGAAGACCAGGTAGTAGGTGATCAATCCGATGCAGGCGGCGCTGGAGATGAGGTAGGCGAGACCGAAGGAGAGATGCTCGCTGAAGCTGATGAGCAGAAGGAAGAAGACCGAGAGACAGAAGCCGACAAGGAGATATTGGACGGGGTGGATGAGCATGCGTTTACCCATCTCGAAGAGGAAGAAGCCGCCGAAGGTGAGGAAGACGAAGAGGATGCCATACTTCACGGCGCGGTCGGAGAGGGTGTAGGGATCAATCGCGCTTGTAAGGCTGACGTCGATCACGTCGACGTTCTGAGGGGCGTTGGCGAGGAGTTGCTGCTGGGTGGCGGAGGCGAGCGAGGAGATATCCCAGATGGCGTGGAAGCCCGAGTTGGAGATCTCACGAGTGCGGGGGAGGAACCGGCCGGCGAAGAGGGGTTCGGCCCAGGTGGAGCTGAGTTCGAAGGAGTTGGAGTCGGCGACAGGGACGATCTCGAGCATCTGGGTGCCGGCAAGGGTGAGGTTGAGCTGGAAGTCGAAGCTGGAGGGCTTGCCGGCGTCCTGGGGAAGGACGGAGCGGAGGTTGGTTCCCCAGAGGAGATCGGGGTGGACGGGGTTATCTTGCTCGGTTGAGGAGAGCGTGGCACCGATCACGGGCGAGGGCACTCGGTTGATAGCGAGGGTGGGGGTGCCGACGATTCCGCGTGCGTCTTTGACGGTGAAGGCGAGGTAGGGGACGCCGTAGGTGACCTTTCCGGTGAGGGTGGAGACGGGGACATCGACGTGACCTTTGAGGGTGCCGTGGAATTCGTAGACGGGGACACGATAGAGGCCGTGGCGGCGGACCGAGGGCTGGAGAGAGCCGTCGACGGTGAGCGAGCGCGGAAAGACGGTCAAGGCGCTGTCGACGGTGTGGGTCGTGATCTTGTCGACGCCTTTTTCGGTGGTGTGGTCTTCGATGACCTGGCGGTAGGGCTGAACGAAGAGCGGGCCGAGGATTCGC
>JBAVDD010000316.1:0-3529 GCA_049587035.1 Acidobacteriaceae bacterium
GCCGAAGCGTGTTGCTCCCCTGGTTGTAGGGAGAAAAGACATGCTTCGCCTTCCGTGCGTCTGCGACGAGTGAATGAGCGCAGAGCGGGAAGCAGAGCGAGAGGAGCTGCCCTGCACAGAGCCCGAATAAGAGATTCGGGATTTCCTGGAGACTAGGAAAGCCAAGGAGTAGTAAAGTGCCTACGTTTCATCAGCTCGTAAAGCAGGGCCGGACGCCGACCCGCTACAAGACGGCATCGCCTGCGCTGCAGGGTTCGCCGCAGCGCCGCGGTGTTTGCACGCGCGTGTATACACAGACCCCCAAGAAGCCGAACTCGGCGCTGCGCAAGGTTGCGCGTGTTCGCCTGACCAACGGCATTGAGGTCACCACCTATATCCCGGGCATCGGCCACAACCTACAGGAGCACTCCATTGTGCTCATCCGCGGCGGCCGTGTGAAGGATCTTCCGGGCGTTCGTTACCACGTCGTGCGCGGCACGCTGGACTCCGTCGGTGTTGCCAACCGCAAGCAGAGCCGCTCCAAGTACGGTGCCAAGCGCCCGAAGGCTGCCGCTGGTAAGTAGGCAAGTAAATTTTCAAGGCCGACCTGCTAAGGCGGTCCCAAACAGGCCCAGCTCGTGAGAAGTTCACCGCGCTGGGGGAAGAAGAGAAAGAAGAGAGATGCCGAGAAAAGGGTTTATTGCCAAGCGTGACGTCCCTGCGGATCCGATCTATGGATCGACGCTGGTTACGAAGTTTGTTAACAGCATGATGTGGGGCGGCAAGAAGTCCACCGCCCAAGGCATCTTCTATGAGGCCATGACCAACCTTGAAGCCAAGGGTGGAGACGAGGCGCTGAAGCTGTTCAAGAAGGCCGTTGAGAACGTGAAGCCGATGCTGGAAGTGAAGAGCCGCCGCGTTGGTGGTGCAAACTACCAGGTGCCGATCGAGGTCAATCCTGAGCGCCGCACGTCGCTGGCGATTCGGTGGCTGGTGACCTACGGCCGCGCTCGTGGTGAAAAGGGAATGGTTGAGAAGCTCACCGCCGAGCTTCTCGACGCAGCCAACGGCCGCGGCGCCGCGATGAAGAAGAAGGAAGACGTTCATCGTATGGCTGAGGCGAACAAGGCCTTCGCGCACTATCGCTGGTAAGAGTCCTTCGCTAGAAGACTTTTGTCGGAATGAGAATTTTGTAGCAACCGCGGACTAATGTCCGCAGAAAAGAAGATACCGTGGCACGCACAGTACCTCTGCAAAAATGCCGCAACATCGGCATCATGGCTCACATCGACGCCGGTAAGACGACGACGACCGAGCGCATCCTCTTCTATACGGGCGTAAACCACCGTATCGGCGAGGTGCACGAGGGCACTGCGACCATGGACTGGATGGAGCAGGAGCAGGAGCGCGGTATCACCATTACCTCCGCTGCAACCACATGTACCTGGAATGGCATTCGCATCAATATCATCGATACCCCTGGTCACGTGGACTTTACGGCCGAGGTGGAGCGTTCGCTGCGCGTGCTTGATGGCGCTGTTGCTTGCTTCGATGCGGTTGCAGGCGTCCAGCCGCAGTCGGAGACGGTGTGGCGGCAGGCTAATAAGTATCGCGTGCCTCGGCTGTGCTTCATCAACAAGATGGATAAGGCCGGCGCGGATGCGGTGTATTCGACTAAGACGATTGTTGATCGCCTGGGCGCGCGCGCAGTTCCTATCAATATTGCGATCGGTGCAGAGGCGAAGTTTGCCGGCGTGGTCGACCTGGTAAAGATGAAGGCGATCCTGTGGCACGACGAGACCATGGGCGCTGAGTATTCGGTGGAAGATATTCCGGCGGACCTGCTGGAGACGGCGAAGACCGCGCGGCATGCGCTGATCGAAGCAGTCGCCGACAGCGACGACGAGATTATGCACATGTATCTCGAAGGGCAGGAGCCCACCGAGGCGCAGTTGAAGGCGGGCATCCGCAAGGGAACCATTGCGATGAATATGTTCCCGGTTCTGTGTGGCTCATCATTCAAGAACAAGGGCGTTCAGACGCTCCTTGACGCGGTGGTTGATTACTTGCCGAGCCCGCTGGACATTCCTCCCATGGTCGGCCACAACCCCGACAATATGGAAGAAGAGGTCATCCGCAAGGCTGACGATAAGGAGCCGTTTGCGGCGCTGGGCTTCAAGATCATGACCGATCCGTTTGTGGGCCAGTTGATCTTTATCCGGGTCTATTCGGGCTCGCTGAAGACGGGTGACTCGGTACTGAATCCGCGTACGACGAAGACCGAGCGCATCGGGCGTCTTCTGAAGATGCATGCTAACAAGCGCGAAGAAATTACGGAGATCCTTGCCGGCGATATCTGCGCGGCGGTGGGATTGAAGAATCTGGTGACGGGCGACACGATCTGCTCCGACAAGAACCCTGTAGTACTGGAGTCGATCGACTTCCCCAAGCCGGTGATTGAAGTTGCCGTGGAGCCGAAGACCAAGGTCGACCAGGAAAAAATGGGCATGGCGCTGCAGAAGCTGGCGCAGGAAGATCCCACCTTCCGGGTGCGTACCGACATCACCAACGGCCAGACCATCATCTCTGGCATGGGCGAGCTGCATCTTGAGATCATCGTCGACCGCATGATGCGCGAGTACAAGGTCGAGGCCAACGTTGGCAAGCCGCAGGTGAACTACCGCGAGACCATCCGCGGCAATGCTGAAGCGGAAGGCAAGTACATTCGCCAGACGGGTGGTTCGGGTAACTACGGCCATGCGAAGATTCGCGTCTCGCCGAACGAGCCGGGTAAGGGCTACGAGTTCTCCAACGACACCAAGGGCGGCACGATTCCGAAGGAGTACATCAAGCCGATCGACCAGGGCATCCAGGAAGCGATGCTCGGCGGCGTGCTCGCCGGCTACGAGATGGTCGACATCAAGGTGTCGCTCTATGATGGCAGCTATCACGACGTCGACTCGAACGAAATGGCTTTCAAGATTGCTGGTTCGATGGCCTTCAAAGAAGCCGCTCGCAAGGCCAAGCCCGTTCTGCTGGAACCGGTGATGGCAGTCGAAGTGACTGTGCCCGACGAGTACATGGGCACTATCATCGGCGACCTGAACTCTCGCCGCGGCCGCATTGAAGGGATGGAGATGGTTGGCGGTGTGCAGGCCATCCGCGCCACGGTGCCGCTGAGCACGATGTTCGGTTACGCGACTTCGATGCGCGGATCGACGCAGGGCAGGGCCAACTTCTCGATGGAGTTCAAGCAGTATGAAGAGGCGCCGCGCTCGGTCTCGGAAGAGATTATTGCGAAGGTGCAGGGCAAGGACAGTAAGTAACTACCAGCCGCGCGCTGGAGCCAGCGAAGCTAGCTGGCGCGCGCAAAACGGAGCCAGGCGCTAGTTTCGGGCCTTTGAATTTTGGTAACACGGAGAGAGTCATGGCGAAGGAAAAATTTGATCGCAGCAAGCCGCACGTAAACGTAGGGACGATCGGACATATCGATCATGGCAAGACGACGTTGACGGCGGCGATCACGAAGGTGTTGAGCAAGCACAACCCG
>JBAVDD010000317.1:0-5581 GCA_049587035.1 Acidobacteriaceae bacterium
ACCCCTCCACCCGAACCAGCGTCACCAACGCAGCAGCCTCCCCGCGCCTCCACATCGCCACGATCTCCCGCCGCTCACGCATGGTGCAATCCTACCTCCGAAAGCCGACCTACTGCCTCTCACTGAATGTATGGATGCCGCACTCCAGCTTCTTGCCGCCCCAACGCCCACTCCGAGCATCCGCCCCCGCCGCCGGTACGGCAGTGCAAGGCTCACACCCAATACTGGTATACCCCCGGTCATACAGCTCCAGCCGCGGAATCCCATGCTCCCGCGCATACGCCTCCACCCTGGCCCAATCCCAGTCCGCCAGCACACTCACCTTCTTCATCATCTTCCCCGTCGGCAGAAGATGGTCTTCAATCTTCTTCAACCCCGCGCGCGTCGGAGACTGCTCCCGCCGCAACCCCGTAAACCACCACGAGTAAGTCTCCAGCGAACGCATCAATGGCTCCACCTTGCGAATCGCGCAGCACTTCGTCGGCTTCACAATATGCAGCAGTCCAAACTCCCGTTCATGCTCTTCCAAAGTCGTCTTCGGCAGTGCATTCACAAGGTTCAACCCCCACTCCTCCACCATCTGGTCGCGATAAGCAATCAACTCCGCAAAGTGATATCCCGTCTCAAGGAAGATCACCGGGACCTGAGGCAGATGCTCCCGCAGCATGTGCAGCACAACCATGTCTTCAGTCTGGAAGCTGCTCGTCAGACAGATGCTCTCAACACCGAGCTCCCGCCGAGCCTGCAGCACCACCTCCGCAACAAGCTCCTCTGCCGACATCGTCTCCAGCTGCTCCAGCACAGACTCCAGTCCCTGACTCATGCGTCCTCCGCATCATTCGATGAACCATCAGCCCACTTCGAAGCATCCGCAATCGAATCGAAGAACCTCTCTCCCGTCATCTTCCGAACCGCAGCAAGCGTAGCCTCACTCACATCCGTTCGAGCCGAGATCGCCGTTACATCCGCCAACTGCAACGCACGCACCGCGCCCGCCAGCGAACCCTCCGGAATCAGCGCATCGTCCACGATCACCGCAGCGCGGCCAGCATTCCGCAGGCTATCGCGTAACGCCTCAGCCTCAGCCGGAAGTCCACGCAGCCATACAAACGCCGCACCGTCCGCCGCGCTCGAACGCGTCTCCCGCGACTCCGTAGCAGCCAGAATCATCGCAGCGCCCACGGTCGCATTCGTAAGTGGGTCAATCAAAATCAACGCACCCATCTCGCGATTCTCCGCATATGCATCGAAGAACAGCGGCAGGCTCGTATCGAACTCGACCTCGCCGATATCGTTCATCTGCAACTGCGAGCTCTCACGGTGCTCCGTCGACTGGATATCCACGCCATAGCGAATCCTTCGCACCGTGGCTCGAACCGTCCGCGTCGTATGCTTCGCCAGGTACGTCCGACCCTCGCTCAGCGGTTGCTCGTGCATCCACACCACCATGGCGCGGAACGACGTGCTCACCTCCGGCGCCACCTGCGCCTCGCTCACCAGCATCTCGCCGCGGCTCAGGTCGATCTCGTCCTCAAGCTCCACCGTCACGCTCAGCGGAAAGCTCGCCGCCGCAAGCTCGCCATCATACGTAACAATGCTCTTCACCGTCGTCACCCGTCCGCTCGGCAAAGCCTTCACCCGCATCCCCGGCCGCACCTCGCCGCGCTCAACCCGTCCCGCAAACCCGCGGAACTCCGCATTCGGACGCACCACCAACTGCACCGGAAAGCGCAACGGTCCATCAGCCGCCTCACGCAGCGTCAACGGCACAGTCTCCAGATACTCCAACAGCGTAGGCCCCTGGTACCAGTCCATCGCCGCACTGCGCTCCACCACATTGTCGCCAGCTAGCGCACTCACCGGGATCACCTCGACGCTCTTCAGCCCCAGCCGCTTCGCCAGCGCGGTAAACTCCACGCGAACTTTATCGAAGACCTCCGCGCTGTACTCCACCAGGTCCATCTTGTTGATCGCCGCCACCACATGCGGAATCCGCAGCAGGCTGGCAATGTACGTATGCCGTCGCGACTGCGGCAGCAACTCACCCGCTCGCTGAAACGCTTTAGCATCGATCAGCACAATAGCAACATCGGCAGTCGAAGCCCCTGTCGCCATGTTCCGCGTGTACTGCTCATGCCCCGGCGTATCCGCAATAATGAACTTGCGCTTCGACGTAGAAAAATAGCGATAAGCCACGTCGATCGTAATACCCTGCTCGCGCTCGGCCTTCAATCCATCGGTAAGCAGCGAAAGATCAACCGCGCCCCCCGACCGATTCACCCGGCTGGCGCGTATCGAAGCAAGCTGGTCTTCATACACACTCTTTGTGTCATGAAGCAGCCTGCCAATCAGCGTGCTCTTCCCGTCGTCGACGCTGCCCGCCGTAGTAAACCGCAGCATCTCCTGCTCCAGATGACCATCCAGAAACTTACGAAAACCCTGTTCCCGCGCACTATCCCGCATCGAAGGTATCGTCCCCATTAGAAGTACCCCTCCCTCTTCTTCAACTCCATCGATCCTTCTTCGTCATGGTCAATCGCACGTCCTTCTCGCTCGCTGCGCCGGAACCCGATCAGCTCCTCGATAATCTCCGGCAGCGTCTCTGCCTCGCTCTGAATCGCACCCGTGCACGGTGCGCAACCCAGCGACCGCATCCGCACCTTCATCTTCTCCGGCTTCTCTCCCGGCAGCAGCCTCATCCCCTCGAAAACCAGGTTGATCGTGCCACCGCGGACCACAGCCAACCGCTCTTCGGCGTAATACAACGGCACTATCGGAATCTGCTCGGCATACAGATAGAGCCAGATATCCAGCTCCGTCCAGTTCGAAAGCGGAAACACCCGTATGCTCTCACCCTTGCGCAGCCGCGAGTTATACAAGCTCCAAAGCTCAGGCCGCTGATTCTTCGGATCCCACTGTCCTGCCGCATCGCGAAAGCTGTACACGCGCTCCTTCGCCCGGCTCTTTTCTTCGTCGCGCCGTGCTCCACCAAAGGCCGCGTCGTAGCCGCCTTCCTCCAGCGCATCCAGCAGCGATCGCGTCTTCAGCGCTCCGCAGCAATTCTGCGTCCCCAGCTTCCACGGGCTCGCCCCATCCGCAATCGCCTGTTCATTGCGATGCACAATCAGGTCCGCGCCAATCTCCCGCGCATAGTTGTCGCGGAACGAGATCATCTCCGGAAACTTGTAGCTAGTATCGATATGCAGCAGCGGAAACGGGATCTTGCCTGGATAGAACGCCTTCTGCGCCAGCCGCAGCATCACGCTCGAATCCTTGCCAATCGAATACAGCATCACCGGCCGCGCAAACTCCGCCACCGCCTCCCGCAGAATGTAGAGGCTCTCCGCCTCTAGCGCCTGCAAATGATTCAGCCGTCTCTGATGAAGTTTCGCAATACCTTCGCCGTCAAGCCTGTCAGTAATCAAAGATCTCCCCTTAGCAGACCCGCACCGGTCCGGTTTGTCACAGATGAAGTGCCCCGCAAAAGGCCTATAGGGTTAGTATGAAAACTGACCTGAAGTTTTCAGATGAAAGCCGTTCACGGGATAAGATCGAGTACGCGCGTGCTCGTACAACACAACCCACTTTGTCTTGGACATCGCGCAATTCGTAAACGAAAGTCTTCCATCAGTTTCAGCTTAGCCGGTTCGAAGCCGCATATCAAGGCTACGCGAGGAGTTTTAGCCGGGTTTTCCTCCAGACTCTTGATGCCTTCTAGGGGATACTACAAGTGGACTTAGCTCACCTGACTGATTCCAAGGAGCTTCTGGGAACCTCTGCTCCTAGCCGCAAAGCCTCAATCTGAACGGGACATCTGGAGGAATCGCCGCAATGCATCGCTTGACCCAATGGACTCTCCTCGTTTTGGTAGTTCTCAGTCTCGGCCCTGCTGTAATCTGCTCTGCGCAAGCGGTCAAGGAAGGCGAGCAGCACATCGACTCACGCGTCGACCTTTATGGCGGGTATGGCTACTTCCATCCAGATCATAGCGGCATCGACGGCTATCAGTTCCAGAGTGTCTACAATCCCAACGCAACCGTAAGCCTCTCCGTCTATCTCAACCGCTACTTCGGCGTGCAGATGGAGACCGGCTACTTCTCCGGTAGCAACGAACACAAGAAATACCTCCCTTCATGCACCGGCGAAACCTGCAGCCAACTGGTCTACACCGCTGAGGGCGGACCCGTTGCTCGCCTTCCTCTCGGCAGCTGGGTTCCGTTCGCCCACATCCTCGGCGGCGGCGAGCGCACCAACGGCCCCGCGGGACAATCCCTCATGTGGGGCTGGGGCGTCACCGGCGGCGTAGGCCTCGACTACGTCTTTCCCTTCTGGAACCAGCATCTCGCCATTCGCCCCATCCAGGCCGACTACCAGTACTCTCAGGTCGTGTACGGTCCGCTTCTCCTTCCCTCTGGAACTCAGGGCGGTTTCAGCTCGCTCTCCAACATCAAGCTCTCCGCCGGTCTCGTCCTCCGCCTCGGCAACGTCGAGCCTCCCTACCCCGTCATGCTCGGCTGCGGAGCCCAGCCCTCCAGCGTCTATCCCGGAGATCCCATCAAGGTCGAAGCCAACGCTCTCCACCTGAATCCCAAGAAGACTCCTGTCTATAGCTGGGCCTCTAACGGCGGCACCATCACCGCCTCCGGCCCCGAAGCCACCATCGACACCGCAGGCCTCAAGCCCGGCGACTACACCGTCACCGGCCATGTGCAACAGGGCTCCCGCGCCCGCGAGCAGGCGTCCTGCGCCGCGCCCTTCACCGTCAGGTCCTTTGAGCCGCCCACCCTCACCTGCAGCGCAAACCCAAGCACCGCCGTCTCCGGCACAGACATCGCCATCAGCACCGTAGGTGTCAGCCCGCAGAATCGACCGCTAACCTATTCCTACACAGCGACCGCCGGCGTCATCGCCAGCAACGGCCCCACCGCCATCCTCTCCACCGCCGGCCTCAGTCCAAGCACCATTACAGTCACGTGCAACGTCGTCGACGACCTGGGCCAGACCGCCAAGGCCACCACCGATGTCATCATCACCGCCCCGGTGGTTCCAGTCGTCCCGCAGACGCAGCCGCTCTGCAGCCTGAGCTTCACGCGTGATCGCCGTCGCCCCGTGCGCGTCGACAACGAAGCCAAAGGCTGCCTCGACGATATCGCGCTGACCCTCAAGCAGCAGACGGATGCGCACCTCGTCGTAGTCGGTAACTCCGCGCCAGATGAGAAGCCGGAAGCAGCCGCCGAACGCGCACTCAACGCTCGCCAGTACCTCGTCGAAGAGAAGGGTATCGATACTTCCCGTATCGAGCTTCGCATCGGCCAGCCTACAGGCAAGACCGTCACCGACACGCTCGTCCCGCAAGGCGCCACCTTCAAGGATCAGGACACCCACACCTTCGATGAGAAGACCATCACCCGCCACGGACAGGCCTATGGTGTTCCGCGCGAAAGAAGAACTCCATCGAGGGAACACAATAAATCCGCCAGGAAGACAGAGCCCGCACCCGCAACGCCAGCCGCGTCCACGCCTACTGTGCTCGCGCCTGCGCCGGCCCCAACGACACCGGCCCCAACCACCACCCCCAGCG
>JBAVDD010000318.1:0-6111 GCA_049587035.1 Acidobacteriaceae bacterium
GGGGAGGGGTATCCCTAGGTCATCGGTGCCTACGGCTCCGCCCGTCGCAGCTCCGTCGGAGCCACCAGCGTCCGATCGCTCCACCCCGTCAGCCGGAACGTAATCACCATCGCCGGCACCAGGTAAGCAAACGACCCGATCACCCACATCACCACCGCGCCAAGCACCTGGTCCTGCAGCACCGGAATATGAAACGGATTCGGGTGCTGAACATAGTAGCTATATACCGGCCGGTCACAAAACGCCAGAAACGCCGACAGCACCGTCATCACCACATCGCCCAGTGCCAGGTACACCAGCATCCCCCAGTCATCCTGCCGCGCCTTCGCCGGCCACGGCCGCATGATGTACCACCAGAACAACAGCGACGTGAACAGGAAACACATGTGCTCCAGGTCATGCACCGTCTCGTTCTCCAACGCATAGTTGTAAGCCACCGGAACATGCCACGCCAGGTACGCCACATTCATCGCCAGCCACGCCACAGCCGGCATCACCATCCACTCCGCCAGCCGCCGCACCGCCTTCACTCGCACCACCGGCCCAACGATCCCTCGCAGGATCGGTCTCGGCAAACCACGCAGCAGCGGCACCACAGGAGACCCATACAACAACAACATCGGAATCGCCGACATCAGCAAAAGATGTTCGATCATGTGCGCCGTCAACAGCGCATCGGCAAAGCCATCCATTGGTGAGCCAACGGTAATCCACAACAGCGCAAGACCGCCAAGAAACGAAGCAAGCCGCTCCAAGGAGAACTGCTCGCGCCGCGTCCTGCGCAACGCGATCCATCCCCGCAAATACACCAGTGCGGTAAGCACCGTCGCGATCGTCAGCCCGATCGGCAGCGTCCAATCCGCGAAGATTTTACGCACCGCATCGGACATAGGCTACGGCTTCCGATCCGGAGTCAGAGTGCCCTTAGGCCCTAACGCCACACCTTGGGACTTCTGCTTCTCGATCTCGCTATTGCGTGTCAACTCTCGCGACGCATCGATCGCAGGCTGCAGATCATTCCCGCGCAGCGTCATCAGGAAGCTCACCAGCGCCTTCGCCTCGGAAGGATTCAACGCGTTGCCATAAGCGGGCATGTTGCCTCCGCCCTGCAATACCTGCCTCACAATCTGGTCCTCGGTCATCCGCGTCGCTACGGAGTCCAGGGCCGGTCCGCGCTGACCGCCAACGCCATCCAGTTCATGGCAGTCGCGGCACTGCTTGTCCTGCAGCACCAGCGCGCCCTCTCTCTCCAGCGGCGTTCGGTTATGCAAGTACTTCACCGGTACTGCATCGCTGGACCACGCATTCATCACCGGACTCCAAGGCGTGTACGTCCCCAACCGTGTAAAGATACCTAGCGTCACAGCTATCACCGACACCGAAAGCACAGCCACAGGACGACGCGCCCAGTGCCGCTCACCCTCACTGGCCACCAACGGCAGCAACAGCATCCCCGCAATGGCCAGCACCGGAACCACCAGCATTACCGGCGTCTCCAGCGCCGGCGGCAGAAAGGCCAGTACCGCATAGATCCACAGGAACGCAAAGTCCGGCTTCGGCGCCGTCTGGATAATCGTCGGATCCGGCATTCCACCAGGCCCAAACGGTCCGAAGAAGAACGCACACGCCATCACCGCGAAGATGATCGCAGCAGCAAACACTGCATCCTTCCAGGCCGCATCGGGCACGAACGGCATGCCCGTCTTCTCGACCAGCTCGTGATACTCGCGCTCGTACGTCGACTTCCGCACCAACCGCCCCGGCATCGGCCAATCACTGACTCCATGCTTCAGCACCATGAACACATGCACCCCAACACCGGCCAGCAGCAGCCCGGGAATCACAAACACATGCAGCGTAAAGAACCGAGACAACGTAGCCCCACCAATGATCGGCCCCCCCAGCACCAGGTGCACCAGCTTCGACCCGATAAACGGCACTCGGCTGACAATCGAAGCTCCGATCCCCAGCCCCCAGTACGCGTCCTGGTCAAACCGCATCACCTGCCCTGTAAACGCCATGCCCAACGTAAGCAACAGCAGGCAGACGCCTACGATCCAGGTAAGCTCGCGTGGAAACTTATACGAACCAAAGAGAAATACCTGCACCATGTGGATTAGCACGATGGCGATCATGAAGTCCGATCCCCAACCATGCAATGCGCGCACATACCATCCAAGCGCAACGTTGTGATTGAGAAAATTCAAACTGGTCCAGGCTCCATTCGCTGTTGGGCTGTACACCAGTGCGAGCAAAATCCCCGTCATCACCTGCAACACGAGCAGCACCGTCGCCGCGCTGCCAAACACATACCACCAGCTTGCATTGTTCGAAGGCGTCGGATGCTCAGCCGCCTCGGTCAACGGCTTGATCAGCCCCAGCCGATACTCGATCCACTGATACCCCTTGAGGCCGGCGACCTTTGCGCGCTCAACTAGCCCTGCCATTTCGTTGACCTCATCTCAGGGTTTGCCGGCTCAATCTGAATAAGCGGCTTCTCTTGGCACGATGCCTGCGTGGCGAGCGTCGGCATGTTGCCAGCATGAATCACCAGCGAGTTCCCGGCGACCTTGTACTTGTACTCGAAGAGACCCCGCTCGGGAGGTCCCGATGCCCGGCTGCCATCTGCGTAGTACGCGCCGCCATGACACGGACACAAGAACAGCTTCGACTCCGAAAACCAGCGCACAGGGCAACCAAGGTGCGCGCAATTGATCGCGAATACCTGGAATTTTCCCATCGAAACATGCCGAACCCAGCACGGTACCTTCGCCGTCTGGCCGTCATCGAAAACTGCAACAGGGCTCCGGAACTCAGCCAACCGTGTCTCTCCCACTGGAAACTCACTCAAATCCCCAAGATTAACCCAGGCTCCAACGTTAGAGCCCTTCCTCGTCGCCGGCCCAAGTAAATATCCAACGAGCGGCACCGCAAGCACCGCTCCAACGAGCGCATTCAGACCTACCGCAAGTTTGAATAGGAAGACTCTTCGGGTGTGCGCCTGTGCCTTACCTTCCGGTGAAAGGTGATCGTTACTTGACTCTCCAGGATATTTTAGAAATTCGCTCATACACTTCTCCGCCTGCTGCTGATAGTTCTATGGATGGACATAAGGCTGACCCGGGGCCGCGACCCGGTGCGATGCCAGCCATGCCACAACATCGGTAATCTCCTGGTCCGTCATGGCCCTCGCACCTGCGCCGTTGATATCGGAGCGCCAATCAGGCATGCCCTCCTCTGGTTGGCCCGCAACGATGATGCTGCGTAACCCTTGGTCACTAATCAACGCCAAATACGCGGAGTCAACAAGCGAACCTGTGGGAAGCTTGCCACGCGCAACGCCTGCTCCATCCGATCCGTGGCAGCTTGCACAAAATGTCGCAAACGCCTGCTGCCCCCGTACGGGATCTCCAGCCGTACCACTTACGTACGGAGGCGCCGCTTGCCCCGCCATAACATTTTGCTTACCCCACGCCGTCTCAGCTCCTTGAGCCAAAATCTCGATCTGCTGATCAGTCAACATTCCGCCTTGGCTCTTGGCGAATGCAGGCATCAATGTTCCAGGCACGCCATTCGCCGTAAGCTTCTGGATTGTGCCAGTGCCGGCGAAGGCAAGATAGACCGGGTTGCCCAGGGAAATCGCTGCACCGTACTTACCACCTTCGCCATGGCAAGCAGCGCAATTCTCCTTGTACAGGACGTCGAACTTCACCACTTGGTCAGGCCTTACTGCAACCGACTCGGATCTTCCAGAAACACCCCTGCAACCTGCGCAAAATAATGTGAGAGCGCATGTAGCAAAAGAAACACAAAAGAGGCGAAGACTCATCGTGGCGAGTCCTCGCTTTCAGAATTCTCCGCGTCATGCTGCCGTTCATGGATGTCGCTATGAAGGCCCGCTCGAACCGAAAAAGGTAACGCTCTGAATTGCGGCGTCCGCACCTTCGTTTGGAGATTCACGACGAATCCGCAAACCAGTCCAAAGGCAACCTGCGAAGCAACAAACCAGAACCAGTCGATCCGTTGGTTCAAAATCGGACTCACGACAGCAATAGCCGAGTGCAGAATCCCGGTAAACAATAACGGCACCATAATGCCTGCCGTCACAATCGGATACTTCGGAAACATCGGCAGCATCGCACCATACAGCAGCCCCACAAGCAGTGAGGTCAGTCCATGAATCACTAACGCTGCCAGGAGACCACGCAGGTGAAATTCGCTGAGAAAGGCGTCGCTTGCGCCGGCCCAGCTAACAAAACCACCTGCAGCAAGAAGATTCATCGCATACCAGATGCTGTGGTACTTCACCACACTGAATATGGCCGCCGGAACAGCCATAGCAATCCCTCCGGCAATTCCTCCCTTAATGCCCGTAGTGATCTGAAACGTCTCCACAGGGAGAATTTTTCGAGAGGTTGCGTCCGTTGGCAGCCTCTCGGCTAACGTGCGTGCGCTGAAGATGCGAATCTCCTCCGAACTCACTTCCACAGCCTCGTGAGACTCATGCGGCAGAACCTGTCGGAACCACCCCACGATTGCCGCAATCGCGAGAACTCCGCCAAGGATGCTGATGACACCACTTGTCACCATGCCTGAGAGAATCAGCGCGATACCCAAGGCAAGCACCATAGGCCACGCCGTCGGCGACGGAAGCTGAACTTTGTGCTCTTGTTGTGAATGATCGACCTGCAACGCGCCTCCTCGCTGGTTCATCGGCCCAGCACGTAAACAACCAGAAACACAATCACCCATACCCCATCAACGAAGTGCCAATAAAGAGAGAGCACCTCTAGCTTCTCGCTATGCTCGGCTGTCATGTCCCCGCGCAAGGAGAACCACAAGGCCAGCGTTAGCAGAATGAGTCCGACGACAACATGCGTCGCGTGCAAGCCCACAAGGGAATAGAAAGTGGTCCCAAACAGGTTTGTCCGGATGGTCAGTCCATGGTTATAAATCAGGTCATACCATTCGTGCGCAGTTCCCGCGATGAATATGCCCCCTAGCAGCACCGTTGCTGCCAGCCACAGCGAACACATACTTCGCTTGCTCTTCCGTAACGCCGCTACTGCCGCATGGACCGTAAGGCTGCTCGATAGCAAACAAATGGTTGTGAAAATCGGCAGCGTGAGTACATCTTCCGGTGTGGGTCCACTCAGACTCTTGCCAATATAGAAAATATAAGCGACAACAAAGATGATGAAGATCGCTGCCTCCGCAACGATCAGGCAAACCATCCCCACAACACCGCGAGGGGGAAGCTTCCATTCATCGCTCGAAACTCCCGTTGACAAAGCAGCTTCGTTCACGCGCTCTCCTTGACACCTTTGCTTGCAGCAGACTGTTCCATTTCATAGTTGCTATCGGGATCCTCAGGATGCTTGATATCCCACAGCGGGCGTCGGCTCTCTACTACAGGAATCGTCGCAAAGTTATAGGACGGGGGAGGCGATGCGGTCGACCACTCCAACGTCCAGGCATCCCATGGATCCGCCCCCGCAATCGCTCCTTTGAAATAGGACGACACCATGTTGTACACAAACAAAACCGTCGCGATCGCCTGGACCAAGGCCCCGCTAGAAATAATCAGATTCCAGATCATCCATCCTCGGTCTGCCTCGTACGTGTAGATTCGACGTGGCATTCCCAACAGTCCAGGAATATGCATAAAATCGAATGTCAGATGAAAACCGATCAAGAATAACCAGAAGTGCCACTTCCCCAGTCTCTCGCTTAGCATGCGTCCACTCATCTTCGGGTACCAGTAATAGAAAGCCGAGAAAATCATGAACAAAATCGCCCCAACCAATACATAGTGGAAGTGTGCAACGACAAAGTAGGAGCCAGTAAGCTGCCAATCAAAGGGCGCCACGGATAGCATGATCCCCGTCAGTCCAGCAATCAGGAACTGGAAGAGGAACCCGATAGCGAACAACATGGGCACAGTAAAACGGATCTTCCCGCCCCACAGCGTTGCCAGCCAGTTGAATATTTTAATGCCGGTGGGCACCGAAATTATCATCGTCGCAAGAACGAAGAACGTGTTTTCTCCGGCACCTAATCCCACGGCAAACATATGGTGCGCCCAAACGCTCAGGCTGATGAAGCCAATCC
>JBAVDD010000319.1:0-5482 GCA_049587035.1 Acidobacteriaceae bacterium
GCACTGCAGGCTGGACTTGGCACGGATATCATCGGAGGCGTCGAGGTAGCAGAGACGCTTGTCGGTGAGCTGGAGGTCGTAGTAGTTGCCGGCAGGTGCTGGGACCTTGGAGAGACGCGCAGAGAAATCGGTGAAGTCAATGTCAACTGGGGTTGGTTTCTTGTCGACGGCCTTCCCGGATTTGTCGGCTGCGGCCTTCGAGGATTTATCGTCCGGGGACTTAGTGGATCTATCCTGATCTGATTTGTTGGCGTCGTCGGGGTGAAGTTCGTCGGCAGGGAGGAATGGGGAGCGTTGGCCAGAGGTGAGGGCGAGTTCGTAGATTTCTACAGCGCGGTCGAAGTGAGGTTCGGGCTGACGGGAACCCCAGGGAGCTCCGACAGTTGTCTTGAGCATGCGGTCGGAGAGGAAGTAGAGCCACTTGCCGTCGGCGCTCCAGGCGGGGCTTTCGCTGTTATAACGGTCGTCGGTGATGGTGTGGATAGCGCCGGTAGAGGCGTTGAGAATGTTGATCTGGTCGAAGAGGTTGGCGGCGGATTCTACGTAGGCGAGCCACTGGCTGTCGGGCGACCAGGAGAGATCGCTGAAGTCACCCGCGGGGCCTTCGGCGATCTGTTTGTCCTGTTTACTGTCCACGTTGTAAAGCCAGAGAACGTGGTTCTTGTCGAAATGCGCGAGCCAGTGGCCGTCTGGTGAAGGCACACCGTCCCAGGTCAGGGTCTTTGCGTTGTGGGTCCACTGCTCGGGTGTGCCGAGACCATTGGCGGGATACTTCCAGAACTCGGTTTCGCCGGTCCTGGTGGAGAGGGCGATGATGCTCTTGCCGTCTGGAAGGAAGCGGGCGCTGCCGTAGCGGTTGTCGGAGTCGCCGGCGATTTTAATGATGCGGCCGGTCTTGGCGGGTACTGTGAAGACTTCGCCGCGGGCGGTGAAGACAGCTCTATCACCGTCCGGTGAGATATGAACGCCGGTGAGGTAGTCAAGGGGAGACTTCACCCAGTGGGTCTGGAGCTGATCGAAGTCAGAGAGGAGAGCAATGGGAATGGTGGCCTCGTGGCCGGTATTGAGGTCGAAGGACCAGAGAGCGCCGGCGCAGGCGTAGACGAGGTGGCTGTCGGAGATGGAGGCGGTTTCGACGTCGAAGACGTGCTGATGGGTCTCCTGCTTGAGGTCGTGACCATGGATGTCCATGGAGTATACGTTCGTGACGCCGTCGCGATCGGAGAGAAAATAAATGCGGTTGTTCCAGATCATCGGGTCGTGAGAGGTGCCGGCGTAGTCGGCAGTGAGGGGAACGGCTTCGCCGTGACCGTCGTAGCTCCATAGGTTTTCCGCCGAGCCTCCCTTGTAGCGCTTGGTGTTGCTGGATTGCTTGTACCAGCGGGTGAAGATGACGGTGTGGCCGTCGTGGAGATAAGCGGCCTCGGCAGCGCCGGCGAGCGGGACCATCTCACGCTGGCCGTTGGTGCTGAGCAAAACGATGCGCGGATCGGGGAGGGTGGAGTAGCGGGTGGTGCTGATGATGAGACGGCCGTCGGGGGTCCAGCCATCGGGGCGGGCGACGCCGCTCCAGGTGCGACGCTGGGGAATGCCGCCGTGGATGGGCATAGTGTAGACCTCGTTGGGGCCTTCGTACTGAGCGCGGAAGGCGACGGTCTGACCGTCGGGCGAGATGGTGGCCATGGACTCGGTGCCCGGCGCGGAGGTGAGACGGCTGGCGAGCCCGCCGCTGAGGGGGACGGACCAGAGATCGCCCTCGGAGGTGAAGATAAGCGTGTCTCCATGCAGCGCTGGATAGCGGTAGTAGCCGGTGCGGCCCGTGCCGGCATCGCTGGCAAAAAGAGGAGACGAGCCGAGAAGGCAGAGGATGATGCCGAGTGCGACGAGGCGCAGGCGTCTTGCGATGAGCATGGGAGATGCGCTCCTGATGGATTGATGATGGCGTGTTTGGTGCGGGCCCGGGATACTCGGTGACGATGGATGGTGCGGACGGACGATATGACAATGCGCATGGAGAGCTGACGACAGTCGTTTGCCGGTTGCGTGCCAGTATAGCGCCCGTGCGGCCTCACGCCATGTCCGTATGAAGTGGCTGACGCGTGGAGCGTCCGTGGGTGCTCAGACATCTTGAGGGACCGTTGATCCCCTTACCCGTGGCCGACGGAATGCGAGACAGTCGTAGCGACGGACTGGTGTTGGAAATTTCCTTCTGTGTATACTTTTGTTCTCGCCCTTGAAGTGTTCAGACCACTGGGCAACTGAATCCGAAAGAAAAAGTACACGCCATGTTGATCCATGAGGACCGTTTATTTCCAGCAGAAGCAGGCACGCGCCAGATAGCTAAGGCGCTTTATGAACAGGTGCGGGCGCTCCCGATCATCAGTCCGCATGGACATACGCAGGCAGGATGGTTTGCGAAGAACGAACCCTTCCCTGACCCGGCTAAGCTTTTTGTCCAGCCGGATCATTATGTTTACCGCATGCTCTACAGCCAGGGCGTCTCGATGGATGAACTGGAGATTGGGCAGGCGGAGATGAAAGAACCGCGCAAGGTTTGGCGTATTTTTGCCAGTCATTACTACCTTTTTCGCGGTACGCCCACGAGGATCTGGCTGGACTTCTGCTTCCAGGAGTTGTTTGGACTGGAAGAGCGGCTGTCGGAGAAAACGGCTGATCGCTATTACGACGTGATCTCGGACAAACTAAAGGAACCAGAGTTTTTACCGCGTGCGTTGTACGAACGCTTTCAACTGGAGGTGCTGGCGACGACGGATTCGCCACTGGACTCTCTAGCGGATCACAAGGCGATTCGGGAGTCGGGATGGAAGGCTCGAATTCTGCCGACGTTCCGTCCGGATTCGGTGGTGGACCCGGAGTTTGTCGGGTTTGCAGAGAACATTGAGAAGCTTAGCGGTCTGACCGGCGAGAATACTTCGACCTGGGCCGGATATCTAAAATCTTTGCTTGCAACGCGGGCGCGGTTTCGTGCGCTGGGGTGCACGGCTACGGACCATGGGCATCCTACTGCGCAGACGGCGAACCTTTCGGCTGCTGAGGCGGAGGCGCTGTTTGGGCTGGTGTTGGGGGGGAAGGCAAATGCGGCTGAGAAGGAGTTGTTCCGGGCGCAGATGCTTACGGAGATGGCGCGGATGAGTTTGGAGGATGGACTGGTGATGCAGATCCATCCGGGAAGCGTTAGAAATCATAATCTTAGGGTTTTTGAGAAGTATGGACGGGACACTGGGGCGGATATTCCGGGGCCTACGAACTATGTTTCGGCGTTGCGGCCATTGCTGGATGCGTTTGGGAATGAGCGTGACTTGTCTATTATTTTGTTTACTTTAGACGAGTCTACTTATAGCCGGGAGTTGGCTCCCTTGGCGGGACACTATCCCTGCTTGAAGCTGGGGCCTTCGTGGTGGTTCCACGACAGTCCTGAGGGGATGATGCGGTTTCGGGAGAGTGTTACGGAGACGGCCGGGTTTTATAACACGGTTGGATTTAATGACGATACACGGGCATTTTTATCGATTCCGGCGCGGCATGATGTGGCGCGGAGGGTGGATTGTGCGTTTCTGGCGCGTTTGGTGAGTGACCATAGGCTGGACGAGGATGAGGCTTTTGAGCTGGCGCATGAGCTGGCTTATGGGCTCGCCAAGAAGGCCTATCACCTGTAAATCTGGTGTTTTTGGTGCGTGTTTGACCCCGGTTATGTGCTTCAAACCGCGTGTTTGAGGTGGGTTTTGTGCGAACAAAAACGGTAGTTTACGGCAGAAGACTGTCAAGCTTCCTTTACTTCAGCGTGACACTGGCACCTGCCAGTTTGATGATGGGTTCGCCTACGGCGGCTTCGACTTTTACGTTGGATCCTGAGACCACGGCGTAACCAATGGTCAGACCATGCTGGGCGCTGATGTGAACATTGCTGAGGACCACGCTGGTGATGGGGGCTTCGGGGAGGCCGTAGATGGTTCCGGCGGAGGCGATGCCAGTGGCGGTCAGGTTTTCGATCAGGATGTTGTGGAAGTGCGGGGTGAGGCGGGTGATGGGTGCGGGGGCTACATCGCCGGTCGGAGCGATTTTGGGGTAGTACTCGCTGATGATGAGGGCGTTCTTGACGTCCTTCATGTCGATGTCGCGGAAGATGAGGTGGCTGACGTCGTTGCCGCGGTCGCGGTTGGCTTTAACGCGGATACCGTTGTCGGTCTCGTTGAAGTGGATGCGCTCGGCGGTGATGTCCTGGGCGCCGCCGACGATTTCACTACCGATGGAGAGGCCGTGGCCGTGGAGGAAGGTGCAGTCGGTGATGGTGATGTTGCGGGAGGGCGAGTCGGGGCCGGGGGAGTTGGCTTCGCCGGACTTGATGGCGATGTCGTCGTCGCCTACGTCGGCGAGGACATGGTCGATCTTGATGTTGGTGGAGGAGAAGGGATCGATGGCGTCGGTGTTGGGGGAGTGTTGCGGGGCGAGGACTTTGATGTTGCGGATGGTGATGTCGTCGGAGTAGTAGGGAACGAGCTGCCACATGGGCGAGTTCTGGATGGTGATGCCTTCGACGAGGATGTGCTGACAGTGGTTGAAGACGACGAGGCGAGGGCGGGGGTGTTCGCTGCCTATTACGCCGGAGTTTTTGAAGCTGCGGGCCTCCAGCCACCAGCTCTGCCCTGCCCCGTCGATGATGCCTTCGCCGGTGATGGAAATGTTGTGGGCGTTAGTGGCGCTGACGAGGGACTGGAGGCCGGGGGCGCGGAACTCGGTGATGGCGGGATAGTCGGCGTGGTCGGAGGAGCCGAGTAGGGTTGCCCCTTTGTCGAGATGGAGGTTGATGTTGCTCTTGAGGACGATGGGAGCGCTGAGATAGGTGCCGGCGGTGAGGAGGACGGTGCCTCCGCCCTTTTGTTCGCAGGCGTCAATGGCGGCCTGGATGGCGTGGGTGTCCTTGGTGACGCCGTCGGCTTTGGCCCCGTAGGTGTGAGCGTTGCAGACGGTTTCGGCTTGCGCTGGTGTGGCGGCGAGGATTGCGGCTAATGACACAGTGGCTGCGAGAAGCAGAGACGACGAGCGCATGCGGTTCACGAAAGGCCTCGATGAGGGGTATAACGTCCGCGTATCATCATACGACATAGGAAGGTGAGTGGTCCTACCACTGGATTTTGCAGTAAGGATTACTTGCGTGAGGGCTTGCGGGATTTCGCCGGTTGGGGTGTGCGACCAGGTTTGGCGACGGGTTGGACGGATTTGAGCGCGGCAGTGCGCTCTTTGCCTTGTGCCGTTTCTGCCATGTGGAGGTGTTGCTCCATGAGCTTGCGGGCTTCGGCGGGTTTGCTGTTGCGGATGGCGCGGTAGATGGCGCGATGCATCTCGGCGGACTCGCGGAGGTCGACAGAGTGCTGGACGGTTTTGACGCGGTCGTCGTAGAGGGCAGAGGTGATGGTCTCCATGAGCGCGGCGAGGATGGGGTTGCCGGAGGCCTGGGAGATGA
>JBAVDD010000320.1:0-7269 GCA_049587035.1 Acidobacteriaceae bacterium
GGGCGAGGCTGGCGGGGGCGGGGGAGTTTACGCAGCGGGCGTTTCTGGCGGGGAAGATTGACCTGACGCAGGCTGAGGCGGTGGGGGACTTGATTGCGGCGCAGACGCTGGACCAGGCGCGGGTGGCGGCGCAGCAGATGGGCGGGGCGATGGCGCGAAGGGTGGCTCCGGCGAAGGGGGAGCTACTGCATTTGATTGCGCTGCTGGAGGCGGGGATGGATTTTGCGTCGGGTGAGCTGGACGACGTGGAGATTGTGCCGCCGACGCAGATTGCTGCGGAGATTGCAGGGGTGGAGGGGCCGCTGGTGGCGTTGGCGGCTAGCTTTCGGCGAGGGCAGTTGCTGCGGAATGGAGCGGCGATGGCGCTGATTGGGCCTGCGAATGCCGGGAAGAGCTCTCTGTTTAATAGGCTGCTGGAGCGGGAGCGGGCGATTGTTACGCCGTTGCCGGGAACTACGCGGGATACGGTGGAGGAGTCGGTGGCACTGGGTGGGGTTCCGCTGAGGCTGATTGATACGGCGGGGTTGCGGGGAGATTCGGGTGTTGATGTGGCGGAGATGCAGGGGATTTTGCGGTCTCGGGAGGCGCTGGCGGATGCGGATTTGGTGCTGCTGGTGCATGATGCGACTGCGGAATGGACGGAGGGTGAGAGAGAGGTTGCGGCGGGGTTGAGAGAGGCGGGAGTGGAGCGGCCGCATTTGGTGGTCTGGAATAAGGTGGACTTGCTGGCCGAGGGTGCGTTGGTTCCGGCGGGGGTGATTGGAACTAGCGCTTTGACGGGGGCGGGGATGGAGGAGCTGCGGGGGGCGATCCTGGAGCAGCTGGGCGCGGCGGGAGCGTTGGCCGAGAGTGGAGCGCTGAATACGCTGCGGCAACAGGAGGCCGTGGAGGCGACGTTGGCTGCGCTGCGGGATGCGGCGGCAGCCAATGAGGCGAGGCTGCCGCACGAGATAATTTTGATGGATCTGCATCGGGGGCTGCGGGCGTTGGACTCGTTGACCGGGGCCACTACGCCGGATGACATTCTGGCGCGGATCTTCTCGACCTTCTGCATCGGAAAATGATTGTGCGCTTCAGCCTAGAGAAGCTGCTCCTGCTAGTTCGTGGGTGCTGGCGGCGGTGGATCGAAGACGTGGATCGCTGGCAACGCGTTGTGATCGTCGTCGAAGAGGGCGCGTTTGGCGATGGCGCCGGCTCCCATCGGCTCCCACCAGAAGAGGCCGATGCACCTGCTGTCGGGCGTGTCGAACGCTACCTTTGCGAGCGCCTGGAGGAAGTCGCGCTGGCCTTCCGGTGTTTCGGGGAAGGGTTTTTTCTTTGAGCCGAAGTTCTCGCCGGTGCGCCAGTCGTAGGCTGTCTCTGCTATCACGATGTCCTTGTGATAGGTCTTCGACATGAATTGAAGATTGCGCTGCAGGTCCTTGAGGCTCCCCTGCCACCACGGATAGTAGGACTGGCCGATGATGTCGAATGCGATGCCACGGCTGATCAGGTTGTCGAAGAACCATTGCGTGTTCTCCTGGTTGCCGCCTTGATCGATGTGGATCATGATCTTTGGGCGAGGCTCGTCACCGCGACCTGCGTCGACGCCTTGAATGCCTGCGGAGATGAGGTTTGCGAAACGGTCCCAGTGGTCGGGCAGACGGCCGTCGGGCCAAAGGAATCCGCCGGTCACTTCGTTTCCTACCTGCACCATGTCCGGCATAACGCCCGCGTCTCGGAATGCACGGATGGTGTCGCGGGTGTAATCAAAGACCGCGCTCACTAGATGGGCGTGATCGAGTTTCTTCCATGCTTTGGGTGTTGGCTCGTGCGCGGGGTCGGCCCAGTCATCGGCGTAGTGCAGGTCGAGGAGCAGTTTGAAGCCCTGGGCCTTTGCGTCCTTTGCGGACGCGAGGGTGTAGGCGAGATCGTTGGGGAGTGTTTCCGGGTTCACGAACAAACGCAGTCGCACCCAGTTGTAGCCGTGGGCTTTTAGTATCTGCAGGCCAGGAGTTGGAACTCCGTTGTCTTTGAAGACGACTCCCTGTTGCTCCAGTTGGCGAAGAGATGAAACATCCGCGCCAACGATTCGCGTGGGAGTGGCCTGCGCGTGCAGGTGCGTCGCATTGAATGCAAGCAACGTACAACACACTGCGAGCGATGCGATGGTTTTAGCGAAGCTGTTGCCGGTTTTGCAATGGTGCTGGGGCGCAGGACGGGCGAGTTTCAAAGCAGATGACTCCTGGAGCCTAGAACGTGGAACCTTGAACCGGCAACGCAACTCGTTGCGCTCGGCCAGAAAAGTCCTCGCTTGGATCTAACACGTCTTGGAGTGGTGTTTGCATCCGACCAAAGTCGGATCAGGCCTTCTTGCGTGGAAGCTGCGCTTCGATGGACACGCCGTTGCCGGGCGCGGTATTCAGATGGAAGCTGCCGCCGGAGCGCTCGGTTCTTTCGCGCATTCCACGGAGACCGAAGTGGTGACCTTGCTGTCGCTCGGCTGGATCGGCATTGAAGCCGCAACCATCGTCAAGGACATGGAGCGTCAAGGAGTCGTGCGTGTAGGCGAGCGTTACTTCGACGTGGGTGGGGCTACCGTGAAGAACGGCATTGGAGACTGCTTCGCGGGCAACCATCAGCAGATCATGGGCCGCTGGGTAGCTGAGAGCGAAAGGAATTCCTGTGGCCTGGTAGGTGACGGGGGTGTGGAACTCCTTGCTCACCTGCGCGATCATGCTTGCCATTTTTTCGTCGATGTCGCCAACGTCGCTTTCAGATTGGCGAAGATTCCAGATGGCCTGGCGGGCTTCATCGATGGTGGCGCGCAGTTGGGTGCTGGCGAATTCGAGCAGGTCGGTGCGGTCGCCTGATGTGTTCATGGAGAGGCCTTCGATGACGGCGGAGACTCCGGTGCATCCCTGGATCACGGTGTCGTGCATCTCGCGCGCGAGACGGTTGCGCTCTTCGAGTACGGCTTCGAATTTGGAACGGACCTGGCGGATTCGATAGCGATACGCGGCCAGGACGAAGAGTGCCATGAGCAACGTGGAGACGACGATGAACCACCAGGTGCGATAGAAGTACGGACGCTGAATTACCTGCATGGAAGCCTCGGTTGCGGGTTCGGGATTGCCGAGTCCGAAGACCTGAACGCGGAAGCGGTAGGTGCCTGGGGGCAGGTTGGTGTAGTGCCGTGCGGTTGGTGGTGGAAGCGCTCCAGTTGTTGTCGAAGCCTTCGAGGCGATAGCGGAAACGCAGGTCGTCCTGCGAGCGCAGGCGGATGGGCGCGTAGGCGAATTCGATGCGGCTGTTGCCCGGGGTGAGCACGATGGGGCCGGCATTCGTGAAGGGACGCCCGTCGGCGAGTGTGGCTCGTAGACGAAGCGGCGGAGGCGGAAGTACGGAGCGATGAATGGGAGCGATGTGAATGGGACCGCGGTTGGTGGGAAACCAGACATCGCCCTGGGACGTGATGCAACCGGAGGATTGTGTGCCACCGTAGATTTCGGTATTGCCCTCCATCTCGAAGATGGAGTGAAATGTTAGCGCGAGATGGCGCACGGCGAGATCAGCCTGGGCGTCGAGGTCGTGGCGGTTGACGACGGAGATTCCGTTGGGTCCGCTCATCCATAGATTGCCTTTGGTATCTTCGAGGATTTGGTAGATGGCGTTGCTGGCGAGGCCATCTTCGACGGTGAAGTGTGTCAGCTTGCCGTCGCGCAGGCGGTAGAGTCCGCTATCGCGGGTGCCGAACCAGAGGCCACCGTCGGAGTCTTCGTGAATGGCCCACACCTTTCTTTGCGCCAAGGGGGCGACGATGGGATCGCGAAGGAATTTGTCTCCGCGGATGTGGCTGACGCCGCGATCGGTGCCTACCCAGAGGTCTCCGTTGCGGTCGATGAGGAGGGCGCGGGTGCTGGGGTAGGCGAGGCCGTCGGGGACTAGATAGCCGTGGATGGTGGGGCGGCCGTTGGCGAAGGTTATGTGGTTGAGGCCGCCGTCGGTGGCGATCCACATACTGTTGTCGCGGGCCTGGGCGATGGCGCGGATGTAGTCGTTGGAGAGCGTGGTGAAGGCGGTTGTATGGCCGTCCGCGATGCGAAACAGGCCGTCGCCATCGGTGCCGACCCAGAGTGCGCCGGCGCGGTCGCGGAAGACGTTGCGCACATGCAGGCCGTGCATGCCGGGCAGGTCCTCGGGGGTCATCACGCCGTTCTTCAGGTGGAAGAGCAGCGTGGAGCCAATCCAGAACGTGCCGTCGCGATCCTGGTAGATGGTTCCGAAGTCGGAGTCGCTCTCTTCAGGCAGTGGCAGAATGCTGACCGGTGAACGCGTGAGGCGAAGCATGCCTGTCTGCGTGCCAATCCAGAAGTTGCCCTCGCTATCTTCGAAGAAGTTCAGCACCGTGTTGCTGGGCAGCTGCGCGGGTGCGGTCATGTGGGTGAATTTGTCCGCGCTGTATTGGAAGGCGCCCTGGCCGATGGTTCCTATCCAAAGAATACCGTCGGGGGTTTGGCGCAGGACACGCACTGTGCTGGCGATGCCTTTGACTGAGCTGAAGTGATCCTCGTTGGGACGCATTCGGTTGAGGCCGGCGACGGTGCCTACCCAGAGCGAACCGTCCTGCGTTTGGGCGATGGATTTGACCTGGTTCTGGCTGAGGTCGGGACCGAGGGAGTAGGGTTTCGCGACCATGTTTTGCAGGCAGATGAGGCGAAATCCGCCGACCCATAAGCGGCCGGCGCGATCCTGAAAGATGGCGTGGACGGAGAGCGGCGGAATGGCGGCGGTGTTGTCGACGCGGACGAAGTGGTCGCCATGGAATTGCATGAGGCCGTTGTCGGTGCCGGCCCAGATGGTTCCTGATGCGTCCTGAAAGAGCGCGCGGACGAAGTCGTTGCTTAGGCCGTCGTCGGTTGTCCAGGAACTGAATTTGCCTTGTGCGTAGCGGGCGATGCCGCCGCCTTCGGTGCCGATCCAGAGTGCGCCGTCGCGCGAGACCATGAGGCAGAAGATGCTGTTTTCGTGGATAGCCGGGGTGTTCTGGCGATCGAAGAGCGTGAAGTGCGCGCCGTCGAAACGCACGAGGCCACCGGTGGTGCCGATCCATAGATAGCCGTCGGCGGTCTGGGCGAAGGCCTGAACGGTTTGTTCGGGGAGGCCGTCGGAACCTTGCCAGACGTGGCGCGTGTATTCGGGAAGGCCCTGCGCGCTGGCCGCGAAGGAACTGGCGGCGCAGAGGAGCAGGCAGACGGCGATCGTCCGAATTCTTCCCATCGCGGCGCTAAGTATATCTTGAATGCGAAGATGTTCTGACGGAAGCGCGCGACGTGTTTGCGCTGAGGCGTTGGCAAAGGACTGCGATGGAGAAACAGGCAGGGGCAAAGGAAGCGGGCAGGATCAGGGTTCTCGTTGTTGAGGATCATCCGATCATGCGCTTTGGGATTGCAACGATTATTAATGCGACTCCAGACATGACTACGGTGGCGCAGGCGGGGAGCGGCGAAGAGGCTGTTGAGCTCTACGAGCAACATCTGCCGGACATCACGCTGATGGATCTGCAACTGCCCGGGATGAGCGGCGTCGAGGCCATACGGACGATCATGGCGCGGCATCGCAATGGCAGGTTTGTCGTGCTGACGACTTACGAAGGTGATGAGGATATTCACCAGGCGCTGGAGGCTGGAGCGCGCAGCTACCTTATCAAGGGCATGCCTCATGAGGCGCTGGTGAGTGCGCTGCGGCGGGTGCATGCGGGAGGGAAGTTTCTTCCTCCGCCTGTATCGCGCGCGCTTTCTTCACGCACGCCGAATTCCGATTTGAGTGCGCGTGAGCGCGAAGTGTTGAAACTGATCGTCAGAGGCAGGAGCAATAAGGAGATTGCCGATGACCTGGGCATCACGGAATCTACCGTGAAGTGCCACGTTGGCGTGATTCTGATGCGGCTGAATGTTACGGATCGCACGCAGGCGGCTGTGGCTGCGTTGCAGCGTGGATTGGTTCGTCACCAGAACTAGCGGTGGCCTGGTTTGAGGGCAGCACGCGTGCGGAACCTGCGGGGGAACAGGCCGGAAATTAAATCTCCCTTTCGTACTTTCGTCTGATCCAAAGCATTGTGCCGGGAGAGTAGGGTTCGCAAGGATTCGCAAACCCAATTCCCGGAGAAGCCTGCGCGACGATGCAAGGTCGCCTCTTCTCCCACAAGCTACGACCGAGGTATCGCATCATGAAGTTCCGCATCCTCACAGCCTCTATTGCCATCACGCTATGCACCCTTCTGGCACCAGCCCTGAGAGCACAGGTGGGAGGCGCTACGATGACGGCCACTGTCACCGATCCGACCGGCGCGCTCATTCCGGGCGCGCACGCGACACTCACCGATGTGGCCAACGGAACCCATCGAGCGAGCATCTCGAGCGGCGCGGGCGAAATATCGTTTGTCGGCTTGCCGGCCGCGACCTATTCACTGGGAGTTACCGCCAACGGATACCGCCCAGTGCTCAAGACCAATATCGTCGTGCACATCAACGATCAGGTGGACCTGCATAGCATCGCCCTGGCGGTCGCCTCGGCAAATGTCTCGGTCACGGTCACGACCGAGAGCACGCAAGTAACGCCGACCACATCTGGCGAGCAATCGTACACGCTGAGCAGCAAGCAGATTCAGGACCTGAACATCGAGAGCCGGTCGGCGATTGAGTTGCTTGATCTCATTCCGGGAGCTGCGAACACTGGCAACTTTACCGGCACGTACAACCGGCAGCAGGCGGGCTTTGGGCAGAACTCCAGCACGTATACGGTGAATGGCAATCGCTTCGATCAGGTTCAGATCGTCTCCGATGGAGCTCCTGTCACTGACTTGAACACTGCAGGCGCGGCTGCAGTTACACCGAACGTGGACATGATCTCTGAAGCCAAGGTGGAGACCAGCGCGTTCTCCGCCGTGCAGCCCGACGGGCCTATCGTCTTCGAGACGCAGACCAAGTCCGGCGGCTCTGCGTTTCACGGTGAGGGGTACATTCAGGCTCGCAATCACCTGTTCGACGCGACCGATGCCTATGCCAAAGAGCTTGGCCTGACCAAGGCGCAGAGCAGCTTTTACTACTCGGGATTTAACATCGGCGGGCCTGTCGTGCGCAATAAGCTGTTCTTTTTCGCTGCGACGGAGATCACTCAGCAGCACGTCGACCTCGGCGCGCAGGGCGCGGTGGTTCCTACTGCGCTGATGCGCACGGGCATCTTCACCGTGGCGGAGCTGAACGCGCTTTCGGGCGGCACCTATCGCAA
>JBAVDD010000321.1:0-6080 GCA_049587035.1 Acidobacteriaceae bacterium
CCCGCGACCTGCACCTCAACTATAACGAGGCAGGCTTCGTGCGCATGATCGTCATCGACAGCACCGGCTTCGATCGCCAGCACTACAACTTCACCTTCCTCCGCAATGACTTCCTCGGAACCGTACCCACCGAAGTCTTCGACGTCTCCCCCATTAAGAAAGTTCCGGGCCGCTTCTTTGGCCGCATCTGGGTCGAGCGTCAGGGCGGCAACATCGTCCGCTACGACGGTGACCTTGCCGGCGGCGAAAAGGACAATATTAACGAGTACTTCCACTTCAACTCCATCCGCACCAACGTGCAGGATGGCCTCTGGCTCCCCACCGCCTCCTATATTGAGGAGACCGACCCCAAGAGCCCCTCGCACAGCCTGAAGTTCAAGGCCATCAACCAGATCTGGGGCTACTCCCTCAAGGTTCCCGCCAAGGAAGACGATCAGGCCGACGTCGAGGTCGAAGGCGCCACTGATGAAAGCCAGCAGAACGGCAACCTCAGCCCCCTCGGCGCTCAACGCCAGTGGATTGAGCAGGCAGAGGACAACGTCATCGAGCGCCTCTACTCGGCTGGTCTGATCGACGCGCCCAGCGACTTCGACAAGGTCCTCGCCCAGCTGGCCAACAACATCCTGGCCTACAACCAGATCCCCATCGATCGCCCCATCCGCGTCCGCACCCTCCTCACCGAGCCGCTCGAGTCGGTCGCCGTGGGTAACACCGTCCTCATCTCCAAGGGCCTCGTCGACACCACGGCTGTCATCACCGCCGACGGCGCGCAGCAGATGGGCAACCTCAACGCTCTCCTCGCCTTCCAGGTCGCCCACATCGTCCTCGGTCACCACATCGATACCAAGTACGCCTTCAGCGATCGTCTGCTCTTCCCACCTGAGTCAGCGTTCGCCAAACTTCCCCTCTCCCATACCGACGCCGATGACACCGAGGCTGCCAAGAAGGCCGTCACACTCCTCAGCGTCAAGGACCTCGCCGACGGCGAACAGTACTTTGGCCTCTATCTCCAGCAGCTGCAGGCTCGCGAAAAGGGACTTCACGCTCTCACCAATCCGCAGCTCGGCGACAGCCTGGTCAAGCCTGATGGCACCTTCTGGCTCCAGGCCCTGATCTCCAAGGCGCCTAAGCTCAACAACACGGACCTCAAGCAGCAGGCGGCTGAGCCCCTGAATTCCTACCTCCGTAACGATCCCTGGACCGATCAGGTGATCAAGCTCAACGCAGCTCAGGAACCCCTGCTGAGCGCCCGCGACAAGCTGCCGTTCGAGATCACCCCGATCTCGGTCAACCTCACCTACTGGAAGCCGCCCGTCGATCCGGATGCGACCTCCGGCGGCGCAGCCCCGGCAGCTGCAAGCGCTGCTCTGCCTAAATAGCAACAACCTCAACCTCTCTCGGGCCGCTTCCCTCCCGCGAGTTCCTGATCAGTCAATCCAATAGCGGCACTCACTCTTCCAGTGAGTGCCGTTTTCGGATACGATGACCACAACCCTCTTTGCAGGGTGAGCGTCAAAGCTCACAAGAGTTGTCACACGTAAAGCTCCTGTAGGCTCAATGCAACCTTGTACGACAGCGTTCCAATCAGTCTTGCCAAATACAACCGATGTAAGAGGATATCCTCAGATAAGGCTGGTATTTCCAGCACAACTTCATCTACACTGAAGTGGCAAACGATCCATACCCCGGCCAATGGAGGCCATCCATTGAAACGAATTGTCCTCATCCTGGCTATGTTGGCTGTGTGCTCTCCTTTTGCCCTCGGACAGGCCATGCCCGGAGCGACTCGCCTTCTTGACCTGCAGGCTGGCGGTACGTTCACCTTTGCGTACCCCGACTACACCCCGCAGGACGCTCTTGGCTTCGGCCTCTATGCTGACGCGGACTTCACCCCTCACTGGGGAGCTGAAGTAGACTTCCACTTGGTTGATATTCTCCAGCACGCCCCTGCGAAAGAGTGGACCTTCGGATATGGTGCCCGTTACCACCGGACGTACGGTCGCTACAACCCGTACCTCAAGGGCCTCGCTGGATACGGCGCTTTTGACTCGAGCAAGACGTTTTACCAGCTCGGCGCCTCGCCGCACTACAACATGCTCACCTTCGGCGCGGGTGTCGATACCTCCATCTCCTCCCGCCTCAGCGTGCGCGTCGGCATGGAGTACCAGCACTGGTTTACGGGCGGCGCCAAAGGACTTCCGGGCGTCGGCGGTCCCGATCCCTCCGATCCCACCGGCCCCGGTTACAGCACTTACCTCCCCCACGGCCTTACCCCCATCCTGTATGAGGTAGGCATCTCCTATCACTTCACAGGCGGCAACGATATTCAGTAGCACCAGCAAACGGCGCAAGCCGGCGAAACTGAAAAAGACCACGTAGCGGCAAGAGCCTGGATCGCTGGAAAACACGGAAACCACCCTGATGGGTGCCCACCGTGTTTTCCAGCCCTCCAGGCTCTTCTGCGTGCAACTCCTGCACGGTCTCCCCGACTCCACCCAGAACTCATCCAGTCCCGTATTTGACCCCAGGTCGAGCTTCCACCCGTCTCCGCTCTGCCGGCTGCTCCGTTCGGCTAACTTCTCTCTTCCGCACGTCCCACCCTCCACCACGCAGGGCCTCCGACAGCACCAGCCACCAGCCCTACTACAACGGTGCCGGCTACCTCCAGGGCCTTCTACTCTGCATCCACCCAGGCCGCAGCCGCCCATACCCTCTGCGTCACGAGCAGTCGCTTTACCCCAAAGACAGAACGGCCCAGCCATGTGGCTGGGCCGTTCGTACAGGTCTTTCCGGATTAGAAGTGGTAGGCAACACCGATGGAAGGCGTCATCAGGATATAAAAGCGATTCGTCTGAGTTAATCCGCCCGGATCACCAAGAGTTGGAGTCTTCATCATGAAGCCGCGATACTCCGCCCTAATGTCGAAGCTCGGACTGATCTCATACGCCAGACCGCCGCCAAACAAGCCGCCAATCTGTAGGCTCTGTTTAAAGCTCAGCTGACTGGTTCCGTTATCCAGGATCGGCGTGAAGATCTCCGCGCCAATTCCACCCTCAACGAACGGGTTATACCGCTTGTAGGTCCGCATGTAGACATATGCGCCACTGAGCTCCTGCTGACGTGTATGCACGCGGGTGTTCGGTTCCGAAATCGGGTTGTACTTGAGCGAATCCTGCGCGAACGTATAGTTCAACTCCACTGCGCTGCGCGGCGTCAGCATATAGCGGTAGCTCGCCAGAAAGCCTCCGGTCGAGGTGGTTGTCATTGGATGAATGAGCAGTCCATAAACAGGGGGCGCGTATACCCCGAATAAGCTTATGCTGGCATCCTGCCGGCTCTCCTGTGCGTGTCCCACGGCGGCGATGCACATCATCATCAGTGCACCGAGCAACATCATTTTCTTCATGCTTGCTGAAATCCCTTCGCATGCTCACCGCCGATTGTGGAGCTCCACCAATCTCTCCAGTGGGTGTCCAGCCGGTAATCGCGGCGCGCTATTGTCTTATTGTACCTGCACACGACGCCATCACGCGCGTCGCCCATGATTCTGACACTTCTGATTCTGACACTTCTGACTCTGGCACTTCTGACTCTGGCACTTCTGACTCTGGCACTCCCAACCCAGCTGGTGCTTCCCTGATAGACGAAACAAGCCCCGCACCGGTATCCGGGTACGAGGCCTGTTTCTTACTTTCTCTCCCTTCGATTCTCTTTCGCCCTACAGCTGCGGATCCGATGACGCTGCCGGCGGTGGTTGCGGATTGCCGCCCTGCATCGCCGCCTCCCCACGCCGCTCGCGCATTCTCTGCATCATCGCGTCATACTTCGCCTGTTGTTCCGGACTCAACACCGCGCGAACCTTCGCCTGCTCGCCCTGGCGCAGGTTCATCATCTGCGACCGCCGGTCCTCCCTTGTCAGGGACGTGTCCGACCGCAGCGCATCCATCTTCGCCCGCGACTCCGAAAAGATCGTCCGAACCTGCGCTGTCTGCGCATCGCTCAGATTCAGTCGCCGCTGCATCATCTCCAGCCGGCGCTCCGGATTCATCCCCCGGTGTCCACCCATCGGCGGCCCCTGCATCTGCCCATCCGGAGGTGGTCCCTGTTGTTGTCCATCCGGGGGCGGCGGCGCCGTGTCCTGCTGCGCAAAGGCCGCACTTACCGCTAACCCCGCGCCACACAGCACAACCACTGCTGCACGAAACATCCTGTTCTTCGCAAAACTCTTCATACGCTCTACCTGCTCTCTCCGCATCGCGCCGCTTACGTTCGCTGCGCATTTCGCTGCCGGTACAGACGCGCTTTCCCGCAAAAGGTTCTGGCCTATCCACCAATTTCTTACGCTGAAACTTTCCCCAAAACGCGGACGTCTCACCGCCGCAACATCCCTATCAGCCCTTCTCCACCAGGAAGCAGAACGGCTCTCCATGCTCGATCGCATGCGCCTGCACCACGCGCAGAAACTCCCGCGCCGCATGAGAAAGTGCCGCCTGTCGCCGGTGCACCAATCGCAACTTCCGCTCGATCTGCAGCTCCGGAACCTCTACCGCCACCAGCGTCCCAGCTTCCAGCTCACCCTCCACCGTAAGCCGCGGAACCAGCGCCACTCCATTCCCCCTTTGCACAAACCTCTTAATCGCCTCCAGCGACGGTAGCTCCACCTCCATCTGCAGCGGAATCTTCCGCTTCTGAAACGTCTCAATCACCTTCTGCCGCAGCGGCGACGGCACATTATGCGCCACAAACGTCTCCCGCCCCAGCCGCGCAATCGTGGTCTTCCCCGCCTTAGCCAGCGCATGCCCCGGCCCCATCACGCAAACCAGCTGGTCCCTATAAACCACCGTCGACACCACCTGCGGGTCCGCCGGACGAAAGCTCACCACCCCGATCTCCACCGAATGCGACAGCACCTCATCCGCAATCCGGCTAGCCAGCGTCCTCTGCACCGCAACCTTGATCCGCGGATGTTCCTGCCGAAACGCATCCAGCACCGGCAACAAATAAAGACACGTGTACTCATTCGCCGCCAAATCCAGCCTTCCCCTATGCAGCGACCGCAGATCCACCAGCGCCGCACCCGCATCCTTGCGCAGGTTCAGCATCTTGTGCGCATACTCCAACAGCACCTTGCCCGCATCTGTTGGCTGTCCCGCCGCGCGCTCCAGCAGCACCTCACCCAGCTCCGCCTCCAGCTTGGCAATCACCTGGCTAACCGCCGGCTGCGTCCGGTGCAAACGAGCCGCCGCTCGTGAGAAACTTCTCTCCTCAGCAACCGCCAGAAACGTCTCAAGCTGAAATAGGTCCACGCGCCCCTCTACTTCCGTATTCAACATTTCCCTATAGCATCATTAGAATGCACAATACATCTGGTCTTGAGCATAAGAGCGCGTTATGATTCTGTCCAGAAGGAAAGGTTCTCCCTCTATGGCTAACAACAACCAGGTCGTCATCTTCGACACCACCCTCCGCGACGGCGAGCAATCCCCCGGCTGCACCATGCACCACGCAGAAAAGCTCCGCTTCGCCCACCAGCTCGCCCGCCTGGGCGTGGACATCATCGAAGCCGGCTTCGCCATCGCCTCCCAGGGCGACTTCAACTCCGTCCAGACCATCGCCCGCGAAGTTCAAGGCCCCCGCATAGCCTCCCTCGCCCGCTGCAAGCGCGAAGACATCGAAGCCGCCGCTCGCGCCATCGAGCCCGCCCAGAAAAACCGTATCCACGTCTTCCTCGCCAGCTCCGACCTCCACCTAGAAGCCAAGCTAAAGATCACCCGCGCCCAGGCCCTGCAACACGTAGGCGACTCGGTCCGCCTCGCCCGCACCTACACCGACAACGTAGAGTTCTCCACCGAAGACGGCACCCGTTCCGACCTAAACTTCCTCATCGAGATGGTCAACGTAGCCATCCAGGCCGGCGCCACCACCATCAACATCCCCGACACCGTCGGCTACACCACCCCCGCCGAGTACAAGGCCCTCTTCGAAACCGTCCGCCAGCGCATACCCGGCAGCGACAAAATCATCTTCTCCACCCACTGCCACGACGACCTCGGCATGGCCGTAGCCAACTCCTTAGCCGG
>JBAVDD010000322.1:0-10256 GCA_049587035.1 Acidobacteriaceae bacterium
ACCTAACGCTGCTCGACGCGCCCACGCTTGCGCTGCTCACCAACCGCGAAGTAATCGCAATCAACCAGACCGCGACGAAGAGTTTCCAACTGCTGCACGAGGGCGACCTTATCGTGTGGCAAGCCAATCTTCCCGACGGCACGATCGCGCTCGCACTCTTCAACACCCGCGAGACGCCCATGAAGGTCGACCGCAAGTTCGCAGACCTCAGTCACCAGCTCGGCACTCACGCATGGAGTGTCCGCGACGTCTGGGCAGGGAAGGACCTCGGACGTCAACGCGGTCTCTCCACGCAGCTCGCGCCGCACACATGCGCGCTCCTCACGCTGCACGATTAGCGCCCGCCGCCCGCCGCGCGTGTATGCGAAGATGAACACGTAACGTCATGCTGCGACGCGCACTGTCCATCCTGCTTTTCTGGGCGACCCTGTTCCCCATGGTTGCGCCCGCGCTCACCACTGGAGCGATGGGCCAATCGATGTTGCCTGCCTGCTGCCGTCGCGGCGGAATGCATCATTGCAGCATGTCCCCCGAGGAGCAAGCGCGGATGCTGCGCGAGCTCAGCGATGAAATACGCGTAGGCACTCCGCCGATGCAGTGCCCCTATCGCCAGTGCTCGCTGGTCGCGGCGCATCTCCAGGTCTTCACCACATCAGCAACCGTAACGCATGCGGCGTTTCTTCTGCACGCGCCCTCGGTCGCAGCCCAGGCCGAGTGCCTGCGCCGCATCTCCTTCGATCGCTCCCGCCAGAAACGCGGCCCTCCCTCTCTCCTCAGCTAATCCCAAGACCCCCAGCGCTCGTTGGTTGCTTCCACTGTACGCAGCGGAAAGTACCCTTCGTGCTCTGCTTCCTCGATCAGGATTTGTGAACGGTCACGTCCGCGTGACGCTGGAGATCTCCCATGCATTACTTACCCATGCAGCGACGCATGCAGTTTGCGCGTCGACTGCTGCTAAGCTTTCTAGTCCTGCTTCTACCCGCCTCGCTCGCCTGGGCCTCCATCTTCGGCACGGTGCAGGGCATCGTGCATGACCCGCAGCATCGCCCCATAGCCGGCGCGCACATCGAACTCCACGCGCTGCACTCCAACCTCGTGCTGCACGCCACCAGCAACCAGAACGGTGAGTTCTCCATCCCCTCTGTCGCGCTCGGCGACTACCGAATCGTTGTCACCGGACAAGGTTTCGCGACCACAGAGCAGACCATTACGCTGGCCTCCGACACCACGCCCATCCTGCACTTCGAGCTGCGCGTAGGCACCGTGAACCAGACAGTCTCCGTGCATGGCACTCCCGCAACCGTCAACGTAAACAGCGTAACCCCCACCACCCTCGTCGATCGCCAGGACATCGCCAAGACCCCCGGCGCGGACCGCACCAACAGCATGGCCATGATCACCGACTACACCCCCGGCGCCTACATGACGCATGACATGCTACACATGCGCGGTGGCCACCAGCTCAACTGGCAGATCGACGGCGTCGAGATTCCCAACACCAACATCGCCTCCAACCTCGCCGCGCAGATCGATCCCAAGGACATCGACTACATCGAGATCCAGCGCGGCAGTTACACCGCCGACGTAGGCGACCGCACCTACGGTGTCTTCAACGTCGTCCCACGCAGCGGCTTCGAGCGCAACCGCGAAGCCGAGCTCGTGCTCAACGCCGGCAACTTCCTGCAGACCAACGACCAGCTCAACTTCGGCGATCACACCGATAAGTTTGCCTACTACGCCAGCGTCAGCGGCAACCGCAGCGACTACGGTCTCGCCCCGCCCATCGGCGCTGTCTATCACGACGCCGACAACGGCTACGGCGGCTTCGCGTCACTCATCTACAACCGCACGCCCAAAGACCAGTTCCGCAACATCTCCATGGCCCGCGAGGATTACTTCCAGATTCCCTACGACCCCAACACCAATGACTTCGAGAACCAGCAGTACGACTCCAGCGATCTGCGCGACGGCCAGCACGAAACCGATCTCGCCGACGCGCTCTCCTGGCTGCACTCCTTCAACACCTCCACCGTGCTACAGGTCTCGCCCTTCTACCACTACAACAAGGTCGACTACAACTCCAATCCCAACGACGTTCCCGTAGCCACCACCTACGATCGCGCGTCCACCTACGTCGGCGCGCAGGCCTCCATCGACACGGTCATCGCGCACAACAGTCTGCAGGCCGGTCTCTACTCCTTCGGCCAGCACGACCACTACCTCTACGGCCTGATCTCCAACGACGGCAGTGGGACAGCGCCTGTCAACGAGAGCGACTCAACTGACGGTGGCGTGGTCGAAGAGTACATCTCCGACAACTACAAGGCCATGCCCTGGCTTACGCTCATCGCCGGTCTGCGCGCGTCGCAGTTCCGCGCCGAGTTCGCCGAGAACGAGATCGATCCGCGCTTCGGCGTCGCCGTGAAGGTGCCAAAACTCAACTGGGTCTTCCGCGGATTCTACGGCCGCTTCTATCAGCCGCCGCCACTGGTCACAGTCGGCTGCGCCACCGGAGGCTCATCCACCAGCGGCGGCTGCAGCGTGCTCACCGTCGCGCAGAGCAGCGGCGCCACCTTCGCCCCGCTCCATGGCGAGCGCGATGAAGAACACCAGTTCGGCGTACAGATCCCCTTCAAAGGCTGGCTGTTGGACGTCGACACGTTCAAGAATCGCGTCAACAACTTCCTCGATCACTCCAACATCGGCGAGTCCAGCATCTACTTCCCTGTCACGGTCGACGGTGCTCTAATCCGTGCCTGGGAGCTGACGTTGCGCTCGCCGCGCCTCTGGAAGTTTGGTCAGGCGCACGTGGCATACTCCAACCAGATCGCCGAGCAGCGCGGCGCCCTCACCGGCGGCCTCATCTGCTACGACCCGCAGAACACCGCGGAGTGCGACGTCGCGCCTGGCTACTCACCGGTGGACCACGATCAACGCAATACGCTCAACGTGGGCTTCAACGCATCGCTGCCCGGGCACGCGTATGTCTCCACCAACGTCTACTACGGTTCAGGCTTCGTCAACGGCGATCCCGATCCCGCCACGCCCTATCCCAACGGCTACCTGCCGCAGCACACTACCTTCGATCTCGCCGTAGGCAAGACCTTCAACACCAGGTTTAGCGGATCGATCACGGCAACCAACGTCGCCAACCGTCGTCTGCTGCTGGACAACAGCCTGACCTTTGGCGGCTTCCACTACAACGACCCGCGCGAGATCTTCGCCGAGCTTCGTTATCACTTCAAGTATTAACGAACTACTGTTGCCCCGCATTGCCGTGGAGTACCTGTTCAACGACCGAGTGCACGTTGAGCAGGCTCCACGGCGTCGCATTTAACTCCGCCTGCGTCTGCCCCGCATGATGCACAATCACCGCTGGCCGCGGGTCGAATCCTGCGCGCGAGGCCTGCTCGTCCTCTGCCGTCCACGCCGGCTGATCGTTCCACAGATAGGTTCGCCACGAGTGATCGCCCTCGACGATCAACGTAGTGTCCTTCCAGCGCGGCGAGCTCTTGAGCGTTGCCAGAATCTCGCCCAGCTCGCGGTCCGCCAGCGCCAGGCTGTCGAGGTACGAACTCCCGCAGCGCTGCGTATATTGTCCGCGCATGCGGTTCCAGATGTTCGGACTATGCGGCACTGGCAGATGTAGAAAGACGAAGTCTGCTTGGTCGGTCTTCAGCACCTCGGCCGCATGCTGCGTCAGATCCACGTAGGTCTTGTAGCGCTGCTGCACGCCGTAAGTGCACATGTCCTGGTCGGCGCGCGTGGGCATCGCAATCTGCTCGGCGGTCTGCTTCAGTGGAGACCACACGTTGCTCCAGAAGCTCGCGTCCTGCGCCATGGGTCCATCCATCCGGTCGTGGTTCATCCAGTAGCAGTCATCGATCGCTCCTGCGAACACCGTGCAGTAGGGGTTGTACCAACCCACCGCCGCCGTTCGCCAGCCACTCTTCTGCGCATCGCCAAACACCGTCTGCGCTCCGGCAAGCTCCGTGAACCCAGACATGCCTCGGTCGTGCACCACAAAGCGGTTGTCGAAGGTAAAGTTGACCGCCGTGATCAGGTGACCGGAGAGCAGGGAAGGGATGATCTTGACGGTCCGGTCGCCGATCGGCTGCGCGTCCGTATAGACAGTGCTCTCCGCGCGCAGGGCGTCGAAGTTCGGCAGCGCGAGGTCGTCTGCGCGATGCCCGTACACCTGTTCGTAGGAGAGCTCGTCGAGTACGACCCACACCAGCCGCGGGTGCTCGCGCGGTTGCGCCCGTGCACGCTGCACTGTTGACTCCCACGTCGCCGTCCGCTCATGCGGCCCGGGCGTCCAGCGCAGCACCCACAGCAGCTGAAGCATGCTGCACGCGCAGAACACGGTGAAGAAGACACCCGCAAAGTCGCCCACCCTGATCAGCCGCCGATACGCCGCGTTGTACTTCAGCAGCATGAGCAGCACGAGTGCCACCCACGCAATCGCAATCAGCAGAAACGTTCCGCGGCCCACATGGACCGGGACCTCCGCGCGCAGCACCTCCAACAGATACGGCGGAACCAGCAGCGCAAGCAGCAGCTTCACCCACGCATAGAACCTCGTCCGCGACAGCGGCCAGATCACCGCAAACAACGCCAGCCCCAGCAGAACGATGTCCGCGAGCTGTGCCCACACAATTCCGTTCAACGCAAACGGCACGTGCATGCGTGCGTCATAGCCGCCGCCCAGCAGGTCGCCGTAGCTCATCACGAGTATCAGCGACGCGACGCCGAGGCACTGGCCGAGCTTCTTCAGCATCTGGTCCTTTTCAAACGTTCTGAGCGCGTTTCTCCTCTACGCGGCCCTGTAGTCTCAATTGCAGGGCCGCCGCGCGCCGCGTCCTGTTAATCCTTTGCCAGGAGAAATAGAATCCGGCCATTCTCCAGGGGTTGTCTGCGCAGAATGTGAAAACGAGTCTCGCAGGCCTTCAGCAGGTCGTCTTCCGTAAGCGAGCCGTACAGGTCATCGCGTCCGCGCATCAGGCTCTGGAACATCGGGTCGCTCACCGGCACCCACTCCAGTACCAGGTAGCGCGACGTCAGCTTGGACGCCAGATCCAGGATCGCGCTGATCGGAATCTGCTCCATCAAAATCAGGTGATGGATCACGGCCAGCATCAGCACCAGCTCCGACTGCGCCTCCAGCCGGTGCAGCAGCGTGCTGGTCTCGCGATTATCCCAGCCCACAGCCGGCGTGGGCCGCGCCAGGTCCGCATGGATCGTCTGGATCGAGAGACGGCTTTTGCGGCTCATGCGGAAGAGGCTCTCGGCCGCGGAAGCGTCGCGTTCCAGCGCCACCACCTGGGCTCCATGCTCGGCGGCCAGCGCACTGAACACGCCCGTATTCGCCCCGATGTCCAATACCCGCGCCGGCTTCAGTTCCTCCAGCACATTCTTCACCCACTCCATCTTCTGCGCGCTCTCCTGCGCCGAGTAGTGAGTCAGCGTCGCCGTATAGTTCGACCACTCCGAGCCCGAATACTCCGGCATCGCGCGCAGTGTGCGCTTGCGCAGGCCAGCCAGCGTACCCTTCAGCAGGTGCAGCGCCAGTTCCGGCGATTTATGCTGCGGAGGCCTCTTCGCGGCAAGCTTCTCGCCGCCGTCCTTCGCTTCAGCCTTCTTGGCGTCATCCTTTTTGTCCAGCCGCGCCGGCAGTGTCACCGGCCAGAAGGCCGCGCGTGAGAATCGCTGCGACCAGCTCAGCGCCTTGTACAGCTCTACCGGCTCGTATCCGTCGCGCTTGAACAGCGACATCTCCAGCGGCCAGCTCAGCATGCGGTTCATCAACAGCGGCAGCAGAAACGTGCGTATGTACTGCCCGTAGGCCAGCCAGATGTGCGAAGCATGTTCCTTCGGCGCCGGGTCCCACCGCTCAAACGAGAGCACGTCCACCAGCACCGGCCGTGAACCCACGAACAGAATATTCAGCGGCGTCGCGTCCTTCAGCACCCAGCCCTCGTTCAGGGCCTCAGTGCAAAGTGAAAGGGTGAGCTCCGCCGCCGCCAGCCACTGCGAAGGCGTCCACTCCCACGGGTAGGCCGGCACCGGGATCTTGGGATGCAGCAGTTGCAACCCCGCCGGTGTGTCCTTGATCGTAGTGGCCACCATGTCGCCGCGGTCCTGCAAACGGCTACAGAACGGCGAGGTGACAAACTCCATCACCTGGTCGCGGGCGGAGGAATGAATAGTGCGGACGGCGAAATCGCCTTCCAGGACGAGAGATCCGGCAGGGTCACGGAATGTTGCAGTCGGCGTTCCAGAGGTCATGCTGCGTTACGAGAGTCTTCTTTCCGCACCGTTCCCGGCGAATCTGCACTGGTCAGGGGCTTCTTCTTGTCGAATAACCCCATAATACGCCGCCGCAGGAAAAAACCCGCTGCCGCCAGGAGTGATCCGAGCGACTGCAACGCCAGCAGCCCCGTCCCCGGATCCACGTAGGCCATCGCACGGCGCTCGGTCGCCAGCAGCAGGCAGGCACAGGAGAATATCGTAAGTGAAACAGAAATCAGGCGCTTCATGAACATCCCATCTGGTTCGCGTTCAACGCCCAACGTCAAACGCGCACCCCTAATGAATTTAGATACCCTAAGCCACCAGCCGAACATGGCAGGCCCATGTAGGGTGAACCGGAACGTGCAGCAAAGTCTCTCCGGCCATGAATCGCAAGATGACAATACTGTTACTCTCGTGTGTGAGACGCATCTTTCTCGTATCAAGACTCAAGTTTGCCAATTGTTTTGATGCAGCCAGCTCCAACCTGGCCAATTGCCCATAAGTTTCCAGAAATCAGGGTTGTGCATAGTATCCCGTGCTGGTGTGTGCGATCAGCCCCGGGCCCCCCACCGCCACCTTCAGCTCGTGGTACACGTCCCGGCGTTCGGTGGGCGGAGGTTCGAAGGAGATCCGGTAGTACGCCAGATTCTCCCCCACGCACTGCTCTAACAGCCCGGAGACGCCGGTGCTGTTCAACACCTCGCCCCCCGTCTGCAGCGCGAGCACCTGCAGCGCCAGGTTTCCGAAGTTTGCCTGCGAGCGCTTCTTCACGGCGTCCTTGAACGCCTCATAAGAAACGGCCCTGTCGACAGACTCGTCCACGCCCATCGGGTCCACGGCGTAGAGCGTCGTCTGGGACTCGCGCAGCTCCGTCGAAAGCCAGATGATCTCGTCGAAGATCATTTGCTGCTGTTTATCCATCAGGTTAATCCCCGGACCGGAGAGCAGCGGCCAGCCCGGCGATACCCACAGAACGATCTTCCGCCCCGGTCGCTGCGACTCATACGTTGCGAGGGTCCGGACGGCCTTCAGCGATTCATCCAATTGATCCGACTCGCCGTTCGTCCCCGCCGATCTCCCTATCGACCGCAGCCCAATCGTGTACTTATCCAGCGACGCTGCCACCGCGTTGCCGTCACGGCTGTAGCCCCCCTGCATCTGGACGCCGGTGTCGGTCAGCACCGCGAGCGTAAGCGGCAGGGCCAGCTTGCCTCCATTGGCGCGCAGAAACTTGCCGATCTGAATTCGCTCCTGTGCGATCACCGTGTAAGGCGTGTTCACATCATCGATCAGCAGGATCGCCTCCACCGGATCCTTCTCCGCATCGACGGCCACGAAGGACGTAATCTCCTGCGGCTTCTTGTCGTCCAGCAACGTAAAGTCCTTCGCCTGCAGCCCGGCCACGGCCTCGCCCTCACCCCCCTTGTGGGTCACCAGCACGTCCAGGTGGACCGTCCGCGAGGGCGGTCCCTGCCGCGCCTGCAGCCCGCTCGACGCGTCCTGCTGTGCCCTCCCTGCTCCCGCGCCCACCACCAAAGCCGCTATCAGCGGCAGAGCCAGACGTGATACTGACATATACGCTCCCTCTGTCCGAATGTTCAACCTACAAACGCCTGCCAGCGTTCGATGCAGACAAACTATACTCCGCGCATCCGTTCTCCGCACCGGTCCTGTCGCGGCAAAAACCCGCTGCTTTCCTCTCAAACGTTGCTTCAGCGGCTTCCACAGATTGCTTCATCGCCAGCTTCGCCTTATCCTCGCCTCAGGATGGACTTCGAACAAAAGCGAAAACTAGGCCTCGGCAACGCCGCGCCCCGCAACACCACCAGCACCGACGCCGACCGCCTCGTCTCAGCCGGCCGCCTCGACGACGACGACGCCGTCGAACTAAAGCTGCGCCCCAAGCGCCTCGCCGAGTTCATCGGCCAGACCAAAGCCAAGGAGCAGCTAAAGATCGCGCTCGAAGCCGCCAAATCGCGCGGCGAAGCCCTCGACCACGTCCTCCTCTTCGGACCTCCCGGCCTCGGCAAAACCACTCTCGCAACCATCATCGCGAATGAGCTCGAAGTAGGCTTCCAGCAAACCAGCGGCCCGGCCCTGCAAGTTCAGGGAGACATGGCCGCCATCCTCACCAACCTAAAAGCCCGCCAGGTCCTCTTCCTCGACGAGATCCACCGCCTCCAACCCGTAATGGAAGAAAAGCTCTACACCGCGCTAGAGGACTACCAACTCGACATCATGATCGGCACCGGCCCCTCGGCCCGCACGCACGTCATGCGCATCGACCCCTTCACCTTCGTAGCGGCCACTACGCGGCCAGGCTTGTTGTCGTCACCGCTGCGCTCCCGCTTCGGCATCCTCCTCCGCCTGGAGTTCTACACCGACGACGAACTCCGCTGGGTAGTCGAGCGCTCGGCTGAAGTCCTCGGCGTTCCCATCGACCGCGACGGCGCCGCCGAAATCGCCATGCGTTCCCGAGGCACACCCCGCATCGCCAACCGCCTCCTCCGCCGCGTCCGCGACTACGCCGAAGTCCGCGCCGCAGGCCGCATCGACCGCCCCACCGCAGTAGCAGCCCTCGAAATGTTAGAAGTAGACGCCCACGGCTTCGACGAACTAGACCGCCGCCTCCTTCGCACCATCATCGAAAAATACGACGGCGGCCCAGTAGGTTTAAACACGCTAGCCGCGGCCTTAGCCGAAGAACAAGACGCGCTGGAAGAAGTCTACGAACCCTTCTTAATCCAAATCGGCTTCTTAGACAGAACGCCCCGAGGCCGCGTAGCCACCCGCCTGGCCTACGAACATCTGGGCATAGAAATGCCCCGCAAGCACACGCTCTTCAGCTAATTCTCCAAGCCCCGCCCTCTTCAGCCGGGTGCCCCATTCATGCCCAGCACTTGGGGCATGAGTGGGCGGCCCATACAGCCCATGGGTCTCTCATCCGCCCAAGCACTTGGCGCAAGCGTGGGCCAGCACAAGTCCATCCCCAGCCCCCGACCGCAAGAGACATCTGCTCGTGTGACTGCTCGCTACGCAACGGCCAGCGTAGCAATCACCACGAACGCAAATCCCAGCAGAGCTCTGCGTCCAAGCACCTTCAAAGCGGGGTGTGACATAAGGTAGCGCATACTGCAACGTTAGACGAACGTTGTTGCGCGCTGATGAACATTCCAAACTCAGCGCAACGAGAGCGCATCAGCGAGGATACCCCCAGCCGCCGCCAGCCGCTCCACCGCCGCCTCGCGCCCCATTCCCAGCCTGCCCATCACAATCGCCACCTTCACCTCACTGCCAGACTCCACCAGCAACCGCGCAGCGTCTTCCGCGCCGCACCCCGTAGCCGCCGCGATGATCCTCTCCGCGCGATCCACCAGCTTCGCATTGCTTGGCCGCATATTCACCATCAAATTCCCGAACGTCGCGCCCGTCCGCACCATCACGCCCGTCGAAAGCATATTCAGCACCATCTTCGTCGCCGTGCCCGCCTTCATTCGAGTGCTTCCCGTCAGCACCTCCGCGCCCGTCGCCGGCGTAATCGCAATCTCCGCCGCGCGCTCCAGCGCCGACCCCGGCACGCAACTCAGCCCCACCGTCAGCGCGCCCAAACCCTTCGCATACTCCATCGCCCCCAGCACATAAGGAGTCCGCCCGCTAGCCGCAATCCCCACCAGCGTATCGGGCTTGCCATCCGCGCCAAACCCCGCAGCCTTCAAATCCTGAGCACCCTCCTCGCGCGAGTCCTCCGAGTGCTCGCTCGAAAGCCGCAGCGCCGAGTCCCCACCCGCAATCAACCCCTGCACCAACTCCGCGCTAACAGAAAACGTAGGCGGACACTCACTAGCATCCAGCACCCCCAACCGTCCGCTGGTCCCAGCCCCGATATAAAACATCCGCCCAGCCTTACCTTCGCGGCCCCGCCCGAACCGCTCAGCCACGGCATCCACCGCGCGAGCCACCGC
>JBAVDD010000323.1:0-6299 GCA_049587035.1 Acidobacteriaceae bacterium
GGTTCGCCGGATGAGTCTGCTGTTCCGTTCGTTACGTGTGATCCGCGCAAGGGGCTCAAGGCTCATCAGTACTTCAATCCGAATTGCTTCAGCGAGCCATACGAAGGGCACAACGGAACGTTCCGTCTGCCGTACATCCACGGGCCTGCTTACTTCAACGATGAGATCGGTTTGTTCAAGGACTTCAAGTTCCGCGGCGCCAATAAACTCGAAGTGCGCGTCCAGGGCTTTGATTTTCTGAATCGCTCGTTCGACACCTACCAGCAGTACGACAGCTCGCTGTATCTGGGCTTCGCTAATCTTAATTCTCCGCCGACGAATGCCAGCACTGCCGGGGTCACGACAACGAGGGTTGGGCATCGCAGCATACAATTGGCAGCAAAGTACTACTTCTAGGCGGTCGTGTTTGCGCCGTCGTCTGTTCCTTCCACGGTGTCCAAACCGCAGTCGTCGCCGGAGTTTGTTATGAGCCGTACAGCAGCGGCACTGGGTGCGTTCCTTCTGCTCTGTCCATCGGTCGGGAACGCACAGGGTCAGCGCGCGCGCACGAACGGTGTGCCCAGCGCAGTGCCGTTGAATCTGGTGCGGGTCGATGCCAGCCGGCCTGTGGCACCCCCCGAAGTTGGGTTTCTTCATCTTGGGGGGAGATCCGCGAACGGCCATGATCTCGAGATCAACAGCCGCTATCTCACGCTCGATGGAAAGCCCATGCTTCCCGTCATGGGCGAGTTTCACTTCTCGCGTTATCCGGCCGACGAGTGGGAAGACGAGATTTTGAAGATGAAGGCTGGCGGCGTCAACGTTGTCGCCACCTACATCTTCTGGATCCATCACGAAGAGATTGAGGGACAGTGGAACTGGAGCGGTCAGCGCGATCTTCGCCGCTTTGTTGAACTCTGCGCGAAGCACGGGATGTACGTCTACATTCGCATCGGGCCGTGGGATCACGGCGAGGTTCGCAATGGGGGCTTTCCTGATTGGCTGCTTAAGCTTCCGAACCTGCGTACGAATGATCCCGCTTATCTCGCACGCGTTGTGGAGTTCGACCGGCAGATTGCAATGCAACTTAAAGGCTTGCTGTGGAAGGACGGCGGTCCGGTCATCGGCGCGCAGATCGAGAATGAGTATGGACTTCACGGGCCGGGCAAGGGCTCGGAACACATCCAGAAACTGAAAGAGCTGGCCATTGCGGCCGGGATCGATGTGCCGATCTACTCGGTCACTGGTTGGCCGAGTCTGGACTTTCCTCCGCACGATGTCATCCCTGTCTCGGGTGGATATCCGGACGGGTTCTGGTACGGCTCGCTTACCAATTTGCCGCCGAGCCTGAATTACCTCTTCAACCTCAACCGCAAACTTGGCGACATGGGGGCGACCGTCCGCTCCGAAGATCCTACGGGCAAGGTTGACTTGCGTCACGATCCCTACTTCGGCGCGGAGGAAGCTGGAGGCATGGAGGACGCGTATCATCGCCGGCCCTTGATTCGGCCTGATGATATTGCTGCGCTCACGCTCGCTGGCATCGGCTCCGGGCTCAACCTGTACGGCTATTACATGTACCATGGCGGCGCTAATCCCGCGGGTGAACGCAGCACACTGCAGGAGTCCCAGGCAACGGGATACCCGAATGACTTGCCTGAGATTAACTATGATTTTCAGGCTCCGCTTGGCGAGTACGGCCAGGTGCGTGAGTCTTATCGCAAGACCAGACTGATGCACCTCTTTCTCAACGCCTTCGGCTCGGAGCTTGCGCAGATGACTGCCGTCGGACCGAAGCGCGTCCCCGCGAATCCGGCGGACACTTCCGTTCCGCGCGTAGCTGTCCGTGCACGCGGCGATAGTGCTTTCATCTTCGTCAATAACTATGTTCGGCAGTTGCCTATGCCTGAGCGCACTGGCTTCCAGGTGCAACTGAAGCTTCCCGGGTCTCAAATTCTTGTGCCCGCGAAGCCGCTTACTGTCCCTGCGAACAGTTATTTTTGTTGGCCCGTCAACCTTGCGATGAATGGTGTTCGTCTGCAATACAGCACTGCGCAGTTGCTGACGAAAATCGATACATCGCGAGAATCCATTTTCGTTTTCTTTGCGATTCCGGGAGTTGCTCCGGAGTTCTCCTTCGATGCTCGCAGCGTTCAATCTGTTTCGGCTCCGGGGCTGACGATCGTTAGGACGGGCTCGATGATTCGGGTGAGGCCATCGTCGCGTGGCGCGGACGCGGAGATCGATGCGGTCGGAAAGGATGGCAGGCGCATCCGTATCCTGCTGCTCACACAGGGCGAAGCTGAATCTGCCACTGTCGTTCGAGTGAGCGATGGAGACCATCTGCTGCTCTCACCCTCCGATGTTTTCTTCGATGGCAACTTGCTTCACCTGCGCTCTACCGATCACGATGCGCTTCACTTCAGGGTCTTTCCAACGCTCGCTGCAGGCGCTGCGTCGGACGCGAAGATGAGCGTTGAGATACGTGGGCCATGGACGGAGTTCAGCTTCGATCGCCCAAAGGTATCGATTGCCTGGACGTTGAAGCAGACTCGTAACGCGCTTCCCGTCGCGCCGGTCAAACTTGGCCCGTTCTTCGGTTGGAGAAATGGTCGCGTGGCCGAGGCACCGAAAGAGATTGCGTTTGCTGCTGCTGCTGAATGGAAGATTACGCTGACGCAGCCACTGCCTGCGGGCATCAGCAATCTTTGGCTTGATCTGGACTACGTCGGGGATATTGGCCGCTTGTACGTTGGAGATAGGCTGGTCGACGACGATTTCTTCCATGGCGCGACGTGGCAGATCGGCCTCAAGCGATTCCTGCCAGCGGCCCTGAGCTCGGGGATCCGCGTCCAGGTGCTCCCGTTGCGGGCAGACGCGCCTATCTATCTCGACCCGAGCGTCCGGGCGAAGCTCCCTCGCACCGGACAGGTTGCCACGATAGGTCGCCCTGTTCTCGTGCCCGAGTACGAGATTGTCATCCCGCTACATGACTAGTGAAACGGCATCGAGTTTAGTTGATCGTGATGTGCAGCGTGTTGGATGCGGGGGCTCCGGGGTTGGTGGCTACGATGGAGATGGAGCCTGCGGCGGACAGATCGCTGGCCGGGATGCTTATCATCACGTGGCTGGAATCGACGATGGTGGTTGTGCGGTAGGATCCGTTCCAGGTTACGGCTATGCCGGGGAGGAAGTTCGAACCGGTGAGGGTGAGCACCGTGTTGCCGGCGCCGTGCGTGATGCTGGCGGCGGAGCTGGAGGTGAGGCTGGCCGCGGTGTTCGTGGTGAGCTCCTGGGGAGCGATGAAGGGTCCCCTTATGAGGAGCAGCTGTATGGCCGGCGGTGTTGTATAGACGGTGTTGTAGCTAAGCAGAGCGAGGCCGTCCTGACCGAAACGTTGCATCGTCCATGTGGATTCCACGCTTGATGCAGAGGCAGGCATATCGAGAACGGCCTCTGGAAGATAACTGTTAAGGTCGTACCGGACCAGACCGTAGGCCGATGTGCCGGCATTGTTCTCTTGCATGATGAAGTCCTTCTGCAGAGAGGGATCAGCGTCCACGGCAACACCTTCTCCGATGCTGCCGGAGTTATAGAAGTCGATTAGAGGAAGTGTTTGAACCTGGGATGGAGGCGTGGTGACGGGGTTGATGATGCCTCCGGCAAACCCGTAGATGAAACCGCCGGAGGTTTGGAACCCGCCGCTGAAGCCGCCCATACCGTCAAGGGTTGTGCCGTCGATGAGCGTCAGGCCGCTGGCGTTGACGCTGTAGCGGTAGAACTCCGCGCCGGTGCTGTAGTTGTCATAGGTATAAAGATGCGTCGCGTCGCCGAAGGTTGGGAAGCTGGCGTTGGCGACGTCGGGACGGAACGTACCGGTCGTACCGTTGACATCCATGATGCCGTCTACCCCTGAGAAGTCGACGGCCAGCGTCGTGTCGATTCCGGGCATCACGGCGAGTGCTGTCGCCACAGAAGCGTTCGCGCTGGTTGGCTGACCGGAGAACGTGATGGTCTGGAGAAGCTTCTGACGAATCGGGTCATACTGAGCGAGAGTCTGGGAGCCGCTTAGCGAGATATAGAGATCGTTTCCATCACCTGATTCGGCCATCGCGGTGGGTTGACTGCCGACAACCACCGGAGTGCCCACTGCGCCGGTGAACGGATTGATGGCGGCTACAGTGTTGCCGGTGATACCGGTGGCATCGCTGGGAATTGTGGCATACAGCGATTGACTGTAGGGATCGAAAAGGATGGAGTTGGGTGTGACGTTGACAAGGTCATAGATGGTGAGTGGAACGACGGAGGAGACACCGCCGCCCGGCGTGGGATTGGAGACGGTCACAGGAGCCCAGCCATAGTTCGCGATTGCGGTGGCTGTAACGGCCGCTGTAAGTTGCGTGGAGCTGACGTAGGTCGTCGCCAGCGCGGCCCCGCCGAGGTTGACCGTGGAGTTGGCGTTGAAGCCTGTTCCTGTGACCGTCAGCGTGACCGCTGCTGAACCGGCCTGAACGAGATTCGGGGAGATGGAGGAGATGGAAGGCACGGCTCCGTAAGAGCTGCCTGTGACCGTGGTGCTGGCAGTCGCCTGGTTGTTGGAGAGCTTGGGGTCGTAGCTGGAGGAAGAAACAGAGGCTGTTGCGGAAAGCGTTCCCGAACTGGTGGGGGTGGCGTTTACGGTGACGGTAACGCTGGCTCCGCTGCCGAGGCCGGCAATGTCGCAGACAAACGTGGTCGCCGTGGTGCACGAACCCTGGCTCGCTGTGACGCTATTGACGATGAGCGAAGGGTCGAGACTCGCAGAGAGCGTCGCGCCTACAGCAGCGTTCGGGCCGGCATTCGTGACCTTGGCGGCATAGCTGATCGCAGTTCCGGTCGCAGCCGTGGCCGGAGCGGTGAGTGATATCGAGAGATCGGCCGGCGTGGATGAGACGTCCTTCACCAGCGGAGATTGGAAGATGTAGATCTGGTTGTTGGAAGTAAAGACGCTGGGGATGGCTGCCAATGCGATTCCGTTCTGGCCCCAGCGCACGATCGCGCGGAAGCTGGTGGAATAGCCCGGCGAGCCAAGGTCATTGACGGGAATGGTGCCAAGAAGGGTGAAGGATGTTTCGTCGAACACGTAGATAGCGTTGCTGTTGTAGAGATTGGTCTGGGACGACGCGGCCACAAAGGCCTTGCCAAGAGTTGAATCGGACACAATCGGCCCGTAGGCCTGCGTTGTGCCGGTGGAGTAGAAGGTGCCGTTCAACGCCCCGGTGGAGGCATTCAACACCTGACCAGTGGAGAAGTACAAAGCTCCATGGTCGTACTGAAGGTTGCTCGGGTAGGAGAAGTAGTTGGGAGTAGGCGCGAGCTGGGTCGAACTCGTAATGCCGATGGAGCCCACGGTCAGGGCGTCGACGTTGGACGAGGCGATATAAAGCGTCGACGCGGAGGGACCAAAGCTGAGAGGGCCCTCGCTAACGTTGACGGAGTTGCCAGTGCGTGCGACGCCGGAGTCGAAGATGGTGACGCCGGATCCATTACTGTATTCTCCGGTGGTGGCTACGACGACTGAGTTGGGCAGGCCCGGAACCGCGGCCAGGTATGCGGCCGTGTAGGGCGCGTTGTAGACGCCGGGACCTCCGCCGAGCGAGAACTGGTTGACGATCTTGCCCTGGGCGAGGTTGATCTGTGCGACGGCTCCTGCGCCATCGACCCCTACGAAGAGCTGGGTGCCGTCGGTGGAGAGCGCTAGCCGGTTGGGATTGGTGCCGACCTGTATCTGCCGCGTGATGACGCCGGTGTACGGATCGATAGCCACAACGCAGTTCCCGATGGCGCCCGCGGTTGAAGCTGGGACGGAGGCGTAGAGCAGGCCATCGGCCGAGTTGTAAACCATATCGTTGTTCGGAATAGAGATAAAAGTGGTGTAGACCTGCGCGGCGCTTGTGCCTCCGCCGGGTGCGGGTGTCGTTACGGTCACCTTGTCGTTTCCGGGCGTCGCGAGCACGTACGCTGGAAAGTTCGCGGTGATCTGTGTCGAGCTGACAAAGGTGGATGGGATGGTCTGGCCGTTGACGAACACGGTCGTGTTGGTGGTGAAGCCAGTGCCGGTCAATGTCTCGGCGCTGGAAGTGTTGATGGGTCCACCGGAGGGCGAGATGCTGGTGAGGGTTGGCGCCGGAGGATTGACGATGCTCACGGTTACAGCGTTCGAGGTGGAGGGAGTTGCGTTGGAGGTGTTGACGGTGATGCTGGCTGTGCCTGTCGTCGTGAGATCGGAGGCGGGCACGTTTGCGAAAAGCTCAACGGTGTAGGTGCTGCCGGTGTAGATC
>JBAVDD010000324.1:0-13574 GCA_049587035.1 Acidobacteriaceae bacterium
CCCCCAAACCTATACTTTGACGTTGAAATCAGCCGACGCAGCTCTCGCCACGTCGACGCAACCGTCTTCGCACATCCCGCTCTCGGCCACCCTCGCGGGATGTTTCTTCCTCCCCGTTCTGCTCGCGTTCAAGCCCGCATCTCCAAGGAAGAAAATACCTCGCGGTCTCTACCTGGGAATCACCCTCCTGCTCATCGTTTGTGCAGGAGCCTCAGGCTGCGGCAAGGACAAATACATCGTGCTCCTTAAACCCCAGACGTACAACTTCACCGTCCAGGGAACCGCAACCAACTTCAACACATCCCAACAGGTCCCCGTCACGTTGCTCGTCACCCAGAATATTTGAAGTGCATTCGACGAAACGACCTCCACGTCGAACCTCGCCTCCATCGTCCCCAACTCCAGAGCGCCCACGCCCTCAGCATACCGAATCCACCCGCCCCTCGCAGTATCAAACCCGCATAGTCACCGTCCCCATAGAATCTCCCGGCAACTCTACCATCACCGCTCGCTCTCCCACCTGCACCTGCACCCGCTGCGCCCGAGGCAGCTCATTGCGCACCAGCAGCACATGCCCACCATCCGGATTCACAAACCCCAGCGCATCGTCGCAAGTTCCCGACACCTCCACCAGCCGCGCCCCCACATCCACAAAGTGCGTCAGGTGCTTCAGCAGATAGTAGTCATGGTTGTACTTGAACGTCTTCGCCTCCGCGTCCACGCTCACCAGCGAGTTCTGCGCCCACCCCCACGTACTCTTCCCACCCCCAGCTGTCGAGATGTTCCAGTACATATACCCGCAAGCCCCATTGCGAAAATAATCCTTCATCAACTGCCAGCAGTACCCCGTATAGCTCCAGCTATTGGACCCATCCCCGCACTCCTGCTCCGACTGAAAGATCGGCAGCCCCGGATACTCCGCATGAATCTCCGGCAGCGCATTCTTCCCCGCCCACTGCACCCCGACGCCCTTCACCCACTCGCCCGCGTCCTTGTCCTTCATCACCGTCTCCAACAGCTTCACATTGCCACGCTCCAGCGTGCCAAAGAAAACCGCGACACCCAGCTTCTTCATCGTCGGCCCTAAATAGCCCAGAAACTCCGCCAACCCCTGCGCCGTCCACGTACAACTAGGAAAGTTCTGCGCCGAATTAAACTCATTCTGCGGCATCACCATCCCCACCCGAATCCCCTCCGCCCGATACGCCTCCACAAACTTCGCAAAGTACCGCGCATAAGCCTCCAGGTACTTCGGCTCCAGCCGAAACATATCCTCGCCCTCATGCCCCACCTGGTCCGGCCGAATCCCATTGTCTTTGAACCCGCCAAACCCCTTCGACTCAGCATAAAAATCATTGCGCTTCATCCAGCTAGGCGGAGTCCACGGCGAAGCCCACAACTTCAGCTTCGGCTGCCTCTGTAACGCAGCTAGTATGAATGGCACCAACGTCCCACGATCATGCGCAATGCTGAAATCCTTCAACGCAAAATCCCCCGCCGTCTCGTCATACGAGTACGCCTCGGTAGCAAAATCATTCGCCCCAATCGGCATCCGGCAGTACGTAAACCTCGCGCCCACCTCCGGATCAAACAACTCCTTCATCACGCCATCGCGATCCTCAGCACTCAACGCACTCAGCGAAGTCCACCCCAGCTCATTGAAGCAACCCCCGAACCCCTCCATCGCCCGCCCCATGGGCGCGCCCACATTCAGATTCAGCAGATCCCAACCAAACCCCGGTTTGTACACCGTCCCCGTCTGCCAGGGACTAGCCTCCGTAGTGGTCACCAGCCTCACACCCTCATCCTCCAGCGGCCTCGGTTGCGGCATCCGCTGCCCCATCGCCAACCGGCTCCCCAACCCAGCAACCGCGCCAACCTTCACCAACTCCCGCCGGCTCCACAACTTCGCCATCGCGCGAACCCTCCTCAAAATCGATACACCACTATACCCACCTAAATCCGTCGACCTTCCCCCGTCGGCTTGCGCCCTTGCCAGAGAGGAAACGGCACCCCGGCAAGCCGATTGATCGCCAACGCCTGAACCGCAAGCAAAACGACCGCGATCTCAATAATGACAAGATCTTTAGGTCGCGAAATGATGCCCAGTGAAACGATGAGCGTCGTAGCGCCTGCCGGAGGATGACTCACCTTGAACAGAACCATAAGCGCACCCGTCGCCGCCAGCGACAGCGCAGCCGCCAATATCTTCGGATCGTGCATCCCGGCATGCATCACCATCGGCGTCGCGGACACCCCAACCAGCACAAAAGCCGCATACCCGCAGACCAATCCAATTGCGTGTCCACAGATCGCATTGCGTGGGCTCGACGCTGCCGCCATGGGCGTAAAGAAGAAGAGATAAGCCGTTGGCCCAAGCGACGGAAACACAAACGGGCTGCCTGTAATTAAAGTGAGCACCGCCAGAAGCGCAATGGTGACAAAGCCAGCCACCGCCACGTACCCCGCCCACACGAGCCGCGAATTGAAGTGCCGCAGCAGCCATTGGAGCCGCAGATGTCCCAGCAGCGCCTCAACATGCTCAAACTCGCGCTCGACATACGCAAGCTCATGCTCAAGCTCACCGTGCTTATTGTCCGGCTCAGAGCGATCCGTCATTAGCTATTCCGCCGACAGGAGATCGAAGTGCACACCGCTTCATTCCTACCACCTCTAACCAACTGAAGCGAATGCTTCTCTCCACGGCCCCGCATACCCCACGCGTAATCCAGCCTCACAGCAAAATAAACGAATCACCGAACGCCAACTCCCGCCGTCCGCGCAAGACCACAGGACCACAGGACTAAACTATCTCCATGTCGAACCTCACCACCATCCCCCTCACCACCATCGCCGGCTCCCCTGCCTCCCTCGCCGACTACGCCGGCAAAGTCCTTCTCATCGTCAACGTAGCCTCCAAGTGCGGCCTCACCCCGCAATACACCGCCCTTGAAGCCCTCTATCAAACCTACAAAGACCGTGGCCTCGTCGTCCTCGGCTTCCCCGCCAACGACTTCGCCGGCCAGGAGCCCGGCACCAACCAGGAGATCGCCAAGTTCTGCTCCATCGACTACCCCGTAACCTTCCCGCTCTTCTCCAAGATCCCCGTCACCGGTCCCGACAAGCACCCCCTCTACGCCGCCCTCATCGAAGCCGCGCCCACCCACATCCCCCACGGCCCCTGGCGCGAAACCCTCGCCGACTACTCCGCCACGAACGGCTTCCCCCCGCCCAATGCCCTCCCCGAGCTGCTCTGGAACTTCGAAAAATTCCTCATCGGCCGCGACGGCAATGTCCTCGCCCGTTTCGCCCCCGACACCCCACCCGACGACCCCAAGATCACCACCGCCGTCGAAGCCGCCCTCTAGCCCACATGCGCTGGCGATTGAATCCAACCGCCAGCGCCGAGCCACTTCCAACTGTTATACTCGCGCATCAATCTGCTCTGAAGAGTTCAATCGCAGGTCTTGTCTTTACTCTCACGAGGCACCATCATGCGCATCACTCCCCTCCTTCTTGCCGCCAGCTTTCTATCGATGTCCTGCATGACCACCTCGGCTTTCGCATCCGATAGATCCGACGTACTCGCTGTAGTCCATCACTTCGACGACGCCTTCAACAGCGGCAACACCCAGGCCATCGTCTCCACCTGCACGCCGGACATGGTCATCATCGACGACTTCCCACCGCACCTCTGGCAAGGCCCCCATACCTGCCAGCACTGGCTGGACGCCCTCGCGGCCCTCGGCGTCAAAGACGCCATCACCGATGGCATCGTCACCATGGGCGCACCCTGGCGCGTCACCATCACAGGCGATCATGCCTACGTCGTCGTACCCACTACGTACAAGTACAAGATGCACGGCAAGCCTGTCGTCGAATCCGGCGCCGTCCTCACCCTGGCCCTCCGTAAAGTTGCTTCCAAATGGCTCATCGCCGGCTGGGCATGGGCTCAGCACTAACCGGCCGTCCCCTCGCGAACTCTCCGTCCCCGCTCCACAAAACCATGCTTGCCGCAGAACTTCGCGACGAGCAGACTTGTCCAACCCCATGCTCCTGCAGCGCCCACCCGTTGACCTTGCGTCTTACTCCGGGCCGACGACGTATCCTCTTTACACCCACACCCCGCCACCGAAAGGCCCTCTCCGATGCTCCGCAAGCCATTGCTTCTCGCCGCCGCCATCGCCCTCACCGCTCCCATCTTCTCCCAAACCCCCATCCGCATCACCGCCGACCTCACCGAGGCTCCCCGCAAGCTCTACCACGCCGAGATCGATCTCCCCGTAAAGCCCGGCCCCGCCACCTTCATCACCCCCGAGTGGATTCCCGGCAACCATCGCCCCACCGGCCCCGTCGCCGACATCACCGGCGTCGTCTTCACCGCCAACGGCAAACCCCTCTACTGGCGTCGCGACGACCAGAACCTCTACGAGTTCCACGTCACCGTCCCCGAGGGCGTCACCACCCTCCACGCCCATCTCGACTGCATCGTCACCCATCGCGTCTCGGACAAGATCGCCGTCCTCGAATGGGAAAAACTCATGCTCTATCCCGCCAACATCCCCGTCGCCGACATCGCCATCCAACCCAGCGTGACCGTCCCCGCCGGCTGGGGCCTCGGCACCGCGCTCACCCCCACCAGCGCCTACGACCCCAACGCCAAAGTAGGCGGCACCACGCAGTTTGAGCCCACCACCGTCGAGCAGCTCGAAGACTCCCCCGTCATCGCGGGCGAGTACTTCCACGAATTCGCCCTCGCACCAGAAATTTCCCCCAAACACTTCATCGACGTAGTCTCCGACGAACCCGACGACTCCAACCTTCGCCCCCAGGTCCTCGACGAGATCTCCAACCTCGTCCGCGAAGCCAGCGCCGCTTACGACTCGCACCACTACCACGTCTACCACTTCCTCCTCACCCTCTCCGACATTGCCGGCGGTGAAGGCCTCGAGCACGGCCAGTCCTCCGACAACGGCACCGGCGAAAAAGCCTTCGCCACCCAGGCCAGCCAGCTAGGCGACGCCGACCTTCTCTCCCACGAGTTCACCCACTCCTGGAACGGCAAGTACCGCCGCCCCTGGAACCTCTATCAGCCCGACTTCGCCACCATGCAGCAGGGCTCGCTCCTCTGGGTCTATGAGGGCATGACGCAGTACATGGGCAACGTCCTCGCCGCCCGCTCCGGCCTCAAATCCCAGGCCGCCTACCGCGACATGCTGGCCATCTCCGCCGCGCAGCTCGACTACAAGTCCGGCCGCATCTGGCGTCCCACCGAAGACACCGCCATCTCCGCCAGCGTCCTGCGCAGCGACGGCCCCGCCTGGTCCAACTGGCGTCGCGGCCAGGACTACTACCAGGAAGGCGAGCTCTTCTGGCTCGACACCGACACCAAGATCCGCGAGCTAACCAACGACAAAAAATCCCTCACCGACTTCTTCCACCTCTTTCTGGCCAAGGGTGGCAACACCGGCCCGCTCATCGTCCCCTACCACCGCGAAGAGCTAATCCGCGACCTCAACGAAGTAGCCCCCTACGACTGGGCCACCTTCATGCACGACCGCATCGACCTCATCAACCCCCACGCCGACTTCGACGGCATCACCCGCGGCGGCTACAAGATCGTTTACGAAGATCACCCCAGCCCCTCGCTGAAAGCTCTCCAGCGCAGCGGCGGACGTCGTGGCGGCGCCGGCCCCTACGTCTGGTACTCACTAGGCCTGCAGCTAGGCGCCGACGGCACCATCCACGACGTCCGCTGGGGAGGCCCCGCCGACAAAGCCAAGCTGGCCCCCGGCCAGAAGCTCATCGCCGTCAACGGCATGGTCTTCTCCACCGAAGCCCTCCACCAGGCCATCGTCGCTGCCCAAACCAGCAAAGAACCCATCCACTTCCTCATGCAGTCCGAGCAATACATCACCCCCGTCAGCATCGACTACCACGACGGTGAACGCTACCCCGCCATGGTCCGCGTAGAAGGCACCAAGGACTACCTCGACGAGATCACCTCCCCATTAGCCAAGCACCCCACACCTCCTGCCTCCGAGACCAGGGAAGACAAAAACAACTAACCCCGCACCAACAGAACGGGCGCGAACGGCAATCCCCTTCGCGCCCTTCTTCTCGCCCTCTGCCCCCAACTTCCGGTCAGCTAAAACCGTCCCACTCGCCTCACTTACCCTTCGGAGTCCCACATGCCCAAGCCGCTGCTCTTCGCCACCCTCCTTATCACCGCCACCGCCCTCACCGCGGCGAACGCCCAAACCATGTCCGCGCCCACCTACACTGGCATCCCCGGCAACTACATCGCCCGCGACTTCCACTTCGGCACCGGCGAAACCCTCCCCGAGCTCAAGCTCCACTACCTAACCCTCGGCGCCCCGCACCGCGACGCAGCCGGCCACGTAGACAACGCCGTCCTTCTTCTTCACGGCACCGGCGGCAACGCCCACACTCTCTTCAACCCCGCCTTCTCCGACGTCCTTTTCGGACCCGGCCAGCCCCTCGACATCCACAAATACTTCCTCATCTTCCCCGCCGACATCGGCCAGGGCGAGTCCTCCAAACCCTCCGACGGCCTGCGCATGAAGTTCCCCCACTACGACTACGACGACATGGTCCGCTCGCAGCACCAGATGCTCCTCGACGGCCTCCACGTCGACCACCTTCGCCTCATCCTCGGCACCTCCATGGGCTGCATGCAAAGCTTCGTCTGGGGCGAAACCTACCCCGGCTTCTCCGACGCCCTCATGCCCCTCGCCTGCCTTCCCGTCCAAATCGCCGGCCGCAACCGCATGATGCGTTACATGGCCATCGAAAACATCGAGAACGATCCAGCATGGGACCACGGCAACTACACCACCGAACCCGCCGAAGGCCTCCGCACCGCCAACGAAATGATCCTAATCATGGGCTCCGCTCCTCTCGTCATGCAGAAGAACGAGCCCACGCGCGCGGAATCTGAAGCCTACGTCGACAAACTCCTCGCCCGCCTCGACGCCCACACCGACGCCAACAACTTCATCTACTACGTGGACTCCAGCCGCAACTACGACCCCAGCCAACACCTCGACCGCATCAAGGTTCCCGTCATGTGGCTCAACTCCGCCGACGACTTCATCAACCCGCCCGAACTAGGCATCGCCCAGAAGATGGTCCACCAGATGCCCAACGCAAAGTTCGTCCTGATCCCCATCTCCGACAAGACTCGCGGCCACGGAACTCATACCATGGCCGCCATCTGGCAAAACTACCTCGTCGAGCTCCTGAAAGAATCCGCACCAAAGCCCTAATCTTCTCACCAGCAATCCCGATCGTCTGCACTCCGTCGCTAACGCGGCGGCCGTCGCACTCGTCCAAGCCACATTCTCGAACCGCCTGCCATAGAACGAGGAGCCTTATCCATGCGTAAGTCCGCCGCACGCTACGCCATCGCGACAAAGCTCCTCGTTCCAATCGTCCTCGCGCTCCTCGCCGTCCCCGCAATCGCGCAGCAACCTGCGCCCACGGCCCCACAAGCCACACCTCCCGTCTACGACATCGTCTCCATCCACCCTCACAGCACGCTGGACGACAACGTCAGCATCAACACCCGTCCCGGCAACTTCACCGCAAGCAACGTCTCCTTGAAGCAACTCATCTCCTTCGCCTACGGGGTTCGCGACGACTTGATCTCCGGCCTTCCCAGCTGGGCCAACAACGCGCGTTTCGATATCGTCGCAAAGGTCTCCGACTTTGACGCTTCGGCCTTCATGCATCTGACCAGGGAACAACACGAAGCCATGTTGCGGCCGATGCTCACCGATCGCTTCAAGGTAAAACTCCATACCGAGATCAAAACGCTCCCCGTCTTCGACCTCGTCGTCACGAAAGGTGGCCCCAAGTTCAAACCCAGCCCGCCGCCAACCAGCGACCCCGACAATCCCAATAAACATTCCTCCGGCACCTGGATCAGTAATCAGGACCTCACCGCAACCTCCATCACCATGCCGAACTTCGCCGAAACATTAGCAGGCCAACTAGACCGCACCGTCATCGACAAAACAGGCCTCACCGGCGTCTATGACCTCAAACTCAAATGGACCCCCGACCGCCTGCTCAACCAGACTGCCGACGACGGCGCGGCCGATCGTCCACCCGACCTCCTCACCGCGCTCCAGGAACAACTAGGCCTCAAGCTCCTATCCGCCAAAGGCCCCGTCAAGACTCTCGTCATCGACCACGCCGAGAAGCCCACCCCCAACTAGGCCCTTTCTCGCGAAGATCTAGTTCCCTCGCTTTTGCGTTTCTGTCTCTCGCACTTCTTTCTTTCGCTTTTGCTTTTCTGGTTGTCATTCCGAGCGAAGCGAGGAACCTGCTTCTCGCGCGCCGAGCGCGCGCCCGTCCTTCACAACCACACCGACAGAAGAAACACTCTAACTGTCTTCAAGCATCTCAACGGCCGCATCGATCACCGTCAACATCCCTGCATCAACATCCCCCGCCACCAACGGCGCCATCGCACGCCCTACCAGCAACAGCACCGGCGCCGCCCCACACTCCAATCCATCCAGCCCATCCAACTTCGTCGCAACCCAGCTCTGCCGCACCGTAGCCGCATGCGAGATCGCGCAGCAAGCCACATCCTCCGCAACCCCAGCCGCGCGCAGCTCCCGAGCAATACGCCCCAAATCCCTCCCCGGCATATACACCACCAGCGTCGCATCCTCCGGCAACACCCCACGCCAAACCGGCGCAGCATCCTTCCCATCCGCATGATGCCCCGTAGCAAAAACTAACTTGCTCGCACTCTTCCGATCAGTCAACGCCAACCCCAGCGCAGCACCCGCAGCCAACGCCGCCGTAACCCCCGGCACCACCTCGAACCGCACCCCCGCCGCTCGCAGCGCCGCAATCTCCTCGCCCGCACGCCCAAACACCAGCGGATCGCCCGACTTCAACCGCACCACACTCTGCCCTGCCTTGGCCGACTCCACCATCAACGCATGAATCCCCGCCTGCGTAATCCTCGGCCGCCCGCACCGCTTCCCCACGCTCGTCACCAGCGCACGCTCATGCACCAGCGCCAACACCTCCGCCGGCACCAGATCATCATGCAGCACCACATCAGCCGACTCCAGCAGCCGCACCGCCCTCATTGTAAGCAGCTCAGGATCACCCGGCCCCGCCCCCACCAGATACACCACGCCCTTCTCTGCGCTCGTCATGCCTTCACCTCCGCCGCCACAAACCCATGCTCCCGAGCATGCTGCCGCGCCCGCATCCGCGACGGGCACTCCGCAAAACCACAAACCTCGCGCGACGCCAGCTCATGCAACAGCAACCGCCGCTCCTCACCCAGCGGCTCCACAGCCGTAACCTCGCGCCGCAGCCGCCCCAGTTCCATCAACCACTCACCCGTATCCAACGGCAGCGCCGCATTGATCTCCTTGCGCAAACGCTGCGCCAGCGCCGGGCTCTCCCCAGCGGTAGAAATCGCAATCTGCAACTCTCCCCGCCGCACCACGCTGGGAAAATAAAAATCGCAGAACGGAGGATCATCCACCGCATTGCAAAGCACCCCCGCCGCCTCAGCCTCCGCAAACACGGCGCGATTCACCTCTGCAACATCCGTTCCCGCAACCACGAGAAACGCCCCCGCCAAATCCCCCGTGCCATACTCTCTTCGCTCCCAAACAATCTCACCGCCGCCCGCCCACTCCCGCACCCGTGCCGAAGCCTCCGGCGCAATCACCGTAACGCTCGCCTCCGCCGCAAGCAAACTCTCAATCTTCGACTCAGCAATCGACCCCGCGCCCACCACCACGCAAGGTCGGGCCGTCAGCTTCAGAAAGATCGGGAACAAGCTCATACCATCTCCTCAACCAACATTCGCCGGCACACGTCCCGGCGCAGGATCCCTCATGACCGCTTCAACCACTGCACCCGCCAGCAACGTGCGCAGATCCTCGTCGCTCGTCCTCCGGAAGTACGCTCTCAGACTCTCACCTTCTTCGCGTCCATTCAAATACCCGCGCAGCAGCCGCTCAATCGCCTCCGGGCAATCCTCCGCAGCCGCGCGATACCCAATCTGCCGCGCAACCCCTGCATACTCTCCCAGCGCTCCGCCGACGCAAAAATAAAACGCATCGACCATCTTTCCATCCTTCTTCAGCTTCTTGCCCTCAAGCCCAATATCCGCAATCCAGCTCTGCCCGCAGCTGTTCGTGCATCCAGTCACATGCAGCCGCAGCTGCTGGTCGAACCCAGCCAAGGTGCCAGCCACCCGCTCCTCCAGCTCGCCGACCAGCCACTTCGTAAAGCCCTTCGTCTCCGCAATCGCCAGCTTGCAGAACTCCGTGCCCGTGCAAGCAATCGCGCCGCGATAGAAAACATTCGGCCGCACCTCCAACCCCAGCGCCGCAATCTTCTGTACTACCTCCTGCGTCTTCGCATGCGGGATATTCACCAGCACAATATTCTGCCCGATCGTAGCGCGCAGATGCCCATCCCCATACTCTTCGCTCAAGCTAGCCAGCGCATGCAGCTGCTGCGGACTCACGCGCCCGTTCAGTACGGTCACGCCAACGTAGCTCAACCCATCCTGCCGCTGCTTATGCACGCCCACGTGGTCGCGATAAACGTCCTCCGCAATCGGGCCCTCTTCGCAGGCATCGAACGTAAACCCGATCCTCTCCTCGATCGCCGCCAGCATCTTCTCCGCGGTCCATCCATGTTTCATAAACAGATATTTCATCCGAGCATGCGCCCGGCTCTCGCGCAGCGCATCCTGCTCACGGAAAATCTCGCACACCGCCTTCACCGCAGCCAGAGCCTTGTCCTGTGGCACAAACGCATTCAAGCGCACCGCCAGATGCGGCTCGGAAGAAAGCCCGCCACCCACGCGCATGCTGTAGCCAACCTCTTCCTTGCCGTCCTTCACGCGCTTCAGCCCGGTAAGCCCCACATCGTTAATCTCCGGAAAGCTGCACCAGATCGGGCATCCCGTCACGCTCACCTTGAACTTGCGCGGCAGGTTATAAAACTCCGGATTCGCCGTCAACAGCTGAGCCACTTCCACCGCCAGTGGCGACGCATCCAGCAGCTCATGCCCATCCAACCCAGCCAGCGGGCAGCCGGTCACATTTCGCGCCACATCGCCGCAAGCGCCCTTGGGCGAAAGCCCAATCGCCGTCAGTTGCTCCACAACCTCCGGCAGCGACTCAATCGTCAACCAGTGCAGCTGAATATTCTGCCGCGTAGTAATGTCCGCAACCCCGCGCGCATACCGCTCCGTAATCTCCGCAATGGTGTGCAGCTGCGAGGCCGTAAGCAACCCATTCGGCAGCCCAATGCGCATCATGAAGTACTCAGTAGCCTTGCCCACACCGCCCGATCCGCCGGTTACGCCCGCACCATCACCCTGCGTATAAACACCCCACCACTTGAAGTAAAACTCCGCCCACTCCGGCAGCACACTCTCGCGCCCTTCGCGCGCAAATCGCCGCACCTCATCCCACGCAGCCCACGGATTCTTCTCCACCTTCAGCCGCTCGGACCTCTGCGCCTTGGTCTCCTTGACCACCGTCTCTTTGCCGACAACAGTGCTCACGCTTTTAGCAATCTCACTCAACTTTGTATCTCCAATGGGTGCTCTAAAAAGCAAAAGGCCCACGATTTAGATTCGTGGGCACTTGGGGAAAATCGGTAAGCAATTACTCGTCATCGAGCAGCAGCGTCCGAAGCCTCAAGGCCAGGACACATACAACAAGCTGCGATGCGGATCATGCTCATGTGTTAAGCGTAACTCCATACTCCGAAAGCGTCAAACGCCCGCCGCGCGCGACGACCGCCTCGCTCCCACAATCACCACCCCGATCGCAGCCACTAGGAAGATCGCATTACTCACCCGCACCATCAACACCGAACTAGGAACCAACCTGCGCCTGAGCCCGTCCATCTAACCCAGCCGCGACTCCGCCTCTTTCGCCGCCTCATAAATCTGCTCGAAGCCCTCAATCGCATACAACACTGGCTGCATCTTGCTCACATCCACCGCCGTATCCAGCACCTTCTCTAAATCAAACTCCCGAATCTCCAACCCCGCACCCCTCTCCACAACGTGCGTGCACTCTCCATGCGACGAGATCAACCCACTCCCATAAACCTTCACCGCGCCCGCCTCGTGGATCACCCCAAACTCCACCGTGAACCAGAACAGCCGCCCCATCCGTTCCAGATCATCGTGCTTCGTCAGTCCCGCGCAAACCTTCCCGTACTGCTCCAGAAAATCCGCAAACACCGGATGCGCATGCATCGGCACATGTCCAAACACATCATGAAAGATGTCCGGCTCCGGCGTGTACTCCATGGCATCTCTGCTGCGAATCCAGGTTGTCGTAGGAAACTTCCGCGCGGCCAGCATCTCGAAGAACGCATCCGCCGGCAGAAACCCACTCACCGCCGTCGAGTTCCAACCCGTCCGCGGCTCCAGCCGCGCACTCACCTTCCGTAACTCCGGCAGCGCATCGGCCTGCAACCCAATCGCCTCGAACCCCTCCAGGTAAGCGCTGCACGCATGCTTCTCCAGCTGCGGCATCCGTCGCCTCACCAACTCACTCCAGATCGCATGCTGCTCCGGCGTATACGCAGCCCAGTCTTGCTCAATCAAATAAGGCGCGGCCGCCACCAGTTCGCGCGCACTCGTCTTCGCATCCGCTACAGGGTTAGACATCCACATCCTCCAACCAACACCCTTACCCTACCCACTCCCCTCCACACTCGACAAGTCCGCCCCCTTGGCCTCCTTCCCCAGCGCGGTCACCAGCACCACCGCCGCCGCCACAATCACCACTGTAATCGCCAGCACTGGCGCAAATCTCCCGCCAAAATACTTCGCAGCCGCCGCTGCCTGCAACACGCTATTTCGCGACGACAACACATTCCCCAACTGATAAGCCAACCCCGGAAAGATCGCCCTCACCGCCGGCGGCGACATCTCATTCAAGTGCACCGGAATCACGCCCCACGCGCCCTGCACCATAAACTGCATCGCAAACCCACCCACCGCCAGCAACACCGCCGTATGGCTCCACGCCCACAGCGGAATCATCGGAATCGACAGCAGCGCCGCCGTAATAATCGCCCGTCGTCTCCCCACCCGCTCGGAGTAGCCGCCAAACCAGATCCCTCCCAGCACCGCGCCCACATTCCCCACAATCGCTATCGTCGATAGCGCCAGGCCCCTGATCCCATGATCGTGCTTCAGAAACGTCGGATACAAATCCTGCGTCCCATGGCTGAACGACATCAGCGCCGTCATCAGCACCGTCAGCGCCAGTAGGCTCGGCAGGTACTTCAACACATCCCCAACCGTCGACCGCCGCCTCACAACCCCCGCCGCAGCCACCCTCCGCCTCGCCAGCCACGCCGGCGACTCATCCACCCCGTGCAACACCAGCAGCAACAGCAACGACAGCCCCGCTCCCATCACAAACAGCATCCGCCACGCAGTGAACAATCCCGCACCATGCAGATACGGAAACACCAGGTACAGCAGCGCCGCCAGCATGCTGCCAACCACGTACCCCTCCTGCAAC
>JBAVDD010000325.1:0-21410 GCA_049587035.1 Acidobacteriaceae bacterium
ACCCAGCCCTACCGCATCAACCTCGACAACGGCCGCTCCATCACCGTCTTCTTCTACGACGGCCCTGCCTCCCGCGCCATCGCCTTCGAAGGCCTCCTCAATGACGGCGAAACCTTCGCCCGCCGCCTCATCTCCAGCTTCCGCGCCGACAAGCCCGCCTCCGAGCCTCAGCTCGCGCACGTCGCCACCGACGGCGAATCCTACGGCCACCACCACCGCCACGGCGAGATGGCTCTCAGCTACGCCCTCAACTGGATCAAGGACAACAACGTTGCTCGCCTCACCAACTACGGTGAGTTCCTCGAAAAATTCCCTCCCACATGGGAAGCCGAAGTCGCCGAAAACACCTCCTGGTCCTGCGCCCACGGCATCGAGCGCTGGCGCTCCGACTGCGGCTGCAACAGCGGCAAGCCCGGCTGGAACCAGCGCTGGCGCACCCCCCTCCGCGAAGCCCTCGACCTGCTCCGCGACCGCACCGCGCCACTCGCCGAAGCCGTCGCCAAACCTCTCCTCAAGGATCTCTGGGCCGCCCGCGACGCCTACATCCACGTCATCCTCGACCGCTCTTCCGACAACCTCGACCGCTTCTTCGCCGCCCACGCCACGCACATCCTGACACCCCAGGAACGCATCACCGTATTCGAGCTCCTCGAGCTTCAGCGCCACACCCAGCTCATGTACACCTCCTGCGGCTGGTTCTTCGACGACATCGCCGGCATCGAAACCGTGCAGATCATCGCCTACGCCGGCCGCGTCATCCAGCTCGCGAACAAGCTCTTCACCGACCCCGAGCTTTTCACCAACCCAGCGCTCTCCATCCGCTCCGCCTGCGAGCTCGAAGCCGACTTCCTCCAGATCCTCGCCCGCGCCGAAAGCAACCTCACCGAAGTAGGCAACGGCGCCGAAGTCTATCGCCGCTTCGTCAACGCCGGGCGCCTCGATCTCGAAAGCGTCGGCGCCCACTACGCCATCAGCTCCATCTTCCGCAGCTATCCCGACTCCGGAAACATCTTCTGCTTCGACGTCCATCGTCACTCCTACGACCTCATGACCTCCGGCCGCGGTCGCTTCGCCGTTGGCCGCGCCACCCTCTGCTCGCGCATCACCGAAGAGTGCGAAGACATCTGCTTTGCCGTCCTCCACCTCGGCGACCAGAACCTCTCCGCCGCCGTCAAACGCTTCACCCCGGAAGACTCGGCAGCCTGGGAAACCTTCATCACCAACGCCCGCAACTCCATCCGCCACGCCAACCTCCCCGAGCTCATCCGCTTCATCGACGGCTACTTCGACTCCACCCTTTACTCCCTCACCTCGCTCTTCGCCGACGAACAGCACCGCATCCTTCAGAGCATCCTCAACCAGACCCTCTCCGAAGTCGAAGGCTCGCTCATCCGTATCTACAACGAGCACTCCACCCTGCTCGACTTCCTTGGCGAAGCCAACGTCGCCGCCCCACCCGCACTCGCCGTCACTGCCGGCTTCGCCATCAACGCCAGCCTCCGCCGCGCCCTCGAGGCCGAAACCTTCGACTCCGCCGAGATCGCCCGTCTCCTCCGCCGCGCCGACGCCGACCACGTCACCCTCGACACTGACCTCCTCAGCTACACCGCCGACCGCCGCATGAAGCGCGCCATGGTCCACCTCGAATCCGCCGCCGAGCAGCAGGCCCAGCAGAACCTCTCCGTCCTCCACGAAACCCTCGCCATCGCAGAAAGCCTCCGCACCCTCCCCATGGAGGTCAACCTCTGGCAGGCCCAGAACATCTGGAACGATCTCCTCCGCCGCTCCGACGCTACCTACTGGTCCCGCGAGTGGCGCGAAGGCTTCCGCAAAGTAGGCCTCGCCCTCAACATCGCCGTCGATGACCTCACCATCGATCGCAGCGTCCGTGCCTTCTAATCACCCACCGCTTCCCGCAAAAGCTGTCAAAGTAGAGCCACAAGAAATAGAAATAGGGTCGCGGACTATAGAGTTACGAATTGTTCACAAAGGGGCAAGTCGCGCGATTAGGCAGGAACGTACGTCAACCGAACCACGTCCTTGCCCAGTAGATCGCTGGCCACAAGGTGGAGCGAAGGCACGGGACCAGCGAAGAATGGCTTGCCGTGACCTAGCACGACGGGATGGAGATAGATTCGATATTCATCGATAAGACGGGCCTCGGTCAGGCTTTGCGCCAGGACTGTGCCGGCAACGTCAATCTCACCTGCCAGCTCAGCCTTCAGCCTGCGTATCACCGCCTCGAGGTCATCCGCAACAAGCTTGGCGTTGGGGCCAACTGACTTGAGCGAGCGCGACACGATCCACTTCGGTCGGCTCTGCCACGCCGCCGCGAAGTCGCGTTCGTTCGCATCCCAATCCGGTCGGTCTTCGTCCCAATAACGCATGACCTCGTACATGCCGCGACCGTAGACAATGCCGGTCAAGCCACGCACCTGCTCGACAAAGTGACGAAAGAGCAAGGGATCTGGCAAAAAGCGCTGGTGATCGACGTAGCCATCCAGAGACTGGTTCAATCCGTAGACAAGTTTCGCCATGCTACAGAACTCCTTCCCAGGTTCTTCAGAATAGCGTGAGCCGACAATCGCGCGAAGCAGCTGCGTCACAAATCACAGTTGCATCACAAATTACAGATAGACTGATGTCCCGCGCTAAACTTTCGCTAAACTCGCACCCGCAAAGAATCAGCGATGGCGCGATACAAGCAATAACAACCCAAACGGGCCACCCGGATCAGCGCCAGCCCGGCGTACATCAACGTCCGACGTCTCTCCGGAGGCCGCCGCATCTTCCACGGCAGCGCATCCGGACGCGCTGCAATCCTCACCTAGTTCTGATGAAGCAGATCGTGCGCCATCTCGCGTGCACGTGCATAGCGGTCCTTCGGCTCACGCTCCATCGCGCGATACACAATCTCCTGCAGCTGCGGAGTAATCGAAGGTCAAGCTCACGGGGTAGAACAGGCTGCTTCAACAGCCGATCATTCATCACCACAAACGGATCCATTCCATCACCATGTACTCCTGCGAGCGGCCGGGATTCGCAAACACCTTCATCACACCCGGATGGTCGATCCGTCTGCCAATCTCCTCCTCACGGCGAAAGCGATCGTGCATCGTTGGATCACTCTCAACCTCAGGATGCGCTACTTTGATCGCGACCTGCTACCCACTCCTCGCATCGCGCGCCCGAAACACCGTCGCCATGCCGCTGGTAGCAACTATCTCCTCCAACTCATAGTCGTCGAGCCGGTCGCCAGGATGGAGTGTGAGATTGGGTGCGATCATCTAGAGCAACCTGTACGGCCGTCCGCGATAGAGCCCCATGCGTTCCACCGACTTCACGCGAATCAACTGCACGCTGATATTGTCGAAACCACCCGCATCATTTGCCGCCGCCACCAGCGCTTCCGCCGCCTTCTCCAAATCTCTGTTGCACAAAATGATCTGTAGGATCGCCGTATCCGGAACATAACCGTGCAGCCCATCGGTGCATAGCATCAACACATCGCCGGGCATGATGTTCACCGTAATCGTATCTGCTGCGACAAACAGCTCATTCCCCAGCGATCGGGTAAGGATGTGCCGGCCATCGTTCTTGGCGGCCTCTTCCTTCGTCAGGATCCCCAGCCGTACGTGCTCCTCCGCCATCGTGTGATCCCGCGTCAACTGGGTTCCATTGCCATTCCGAAACAGGTAGCAGCGAGAATCCCCGACGTGTGAAACCACCGCGGAATCGAATCGCAGCGCGCATGCAACAAAGGTCGTTCCCATGCGCGCCCCGCGCAACCCAGTCACCAGGCCCGCTTCATACACCGCAGCATTCGCCTCCTGCACCAGCCGCGGCAGCAGCGACACATGCATCACACCCCTGGGAATCTTGCGAAAGCCTTCCAGCGCGGTCTTGATCGCAAGGTCCGACGCCACCTCACCATGCTCATGCCCGCCCATCCCATCGGCGATCGCAAAGAACCATCCCTGCGACTGCACTTGTGCCGGCCCGATCGGCAGCACGTGGCCGACTGCGTCTTCGTTATTTCCCCGGACCTTCCCCTGGTCGTTTCGTTCCGCGAACTCAAGATCAAGCATAAGAATGTAAGCGCCGCGCAGAGCCTCGATGAATGCTCTCAGTCTACCCTGAAGTTACCCGCCATTCGATCGGGGCAGCCACCCTCCGGCGTTGCCGCGCCCCCACAACTGAATTACAAAGTGTGCAGCCCAGCCGGTGAATCCTTCTATGGTCGTGCTCGCTCCGCCCATACAGCCTCGTGCACATCCTTGTAGCGCGATATGATCTCATCCTGCAGAGCATGCCGCTGATCGTGAAGCACGAATCGGCCGTGGACGACTACGTCGCGAACAGCCGAACGATTCATCGAAAACACCAGCGTCGACAGCAAATCCTCCGCGGAGTTCCCCGCGATGGAACTGTCGTGCAGGTCCACCGTAACGAAATCGGCAAAGCTCCCCGACTTCAACTCGCCAGCCCTCACGGCCAGCGGGCGCCCCCCACCCACAGTCGCGCAATCAAATAGCCGCTCCGCCAGCGTCTTCTCGCCGATAGGGTCCAGGATCGCGCGCTTCTGCTGCACCAGCCGCAGGTGATACTCCAACTCGCGCGCGTCCTCCAGAGGATCGATCTGCGCCTGGCTGTCCGACCCCAGCGTCATGTTGATTCCCGCCGCGAGCATCTCATCGACTTTCACAAAGCCATCACCAAGATTGCGCTCTGTCGTCGGACAAGAGCACACCGTCGCCCGCGCCTCCGCCAGCATTGCGATCTCCTCCGCCGTTACGTGTACCCCATGCACCGCAGTAAAGTCAGCACCAAGAATCTTCTCTCGCGCAAGCAGCGCAACCGGAGTAGCCCCATATTCCCGCACGCACGCAGTATTCTCCGCCACCTGTTCCGCAACGTGCATATGCAGCGGCAACCGGTTCGCCCGTGTCCACTCCGCAATCTCGTGCAACTCGCGCAGCGGAACAGCCCGTATACTATGCGGCGCCACACCAAGGTGAACCGTGGGCCCATGCCCAGACCTTTCCCCCACCAACGCAGTCATGTTCTTAAGAAATGCTCCAGACGACTCAAAGAAGCGCGTTTGCCCAAGGTCCGGTGGCAGTTCGAATCCCGATCGCAAATACGCCGTCCGCAACAAGACAATCCGAATCCCCACTGACTCAGCGGCCGCGATCACCTGCTTCGCTAACAGATTCGGATCGTCGTACGCATTTCCACCCGGTGCGTTGTGCAAGTAGTGGAACTCCCCAACCGTCGTAGTCCCCGCAAGCAGCATCTCCAGAAACGCCATCCGCGCAACATCGTAAACCTGCTGCGGATCAAGCTGGCTGGCAGCGTAGTACATCGTTCCCCGCCACGACCAGAAATCTCGCCCACTCGCAAACTGCGACTCTGCCTTCCCCCGAATAAGCCGCTGAAACGAGTGCGAGTGTGCATTGATGAACCCTGGCATCAACGCCTTGCCGGGCAACTCAACCACTCCCAGGGTGGAAGGATCGACATCCTGCATCGAGTCCAGGATGATTCCATCGTCGCCAACGAACAGCTCGCCCCCAGCGACAAACTTTCCATCCACATACAGAAATTCTGGTCGATAAAGTGTCGTCATCCCTTCACCCTTCTTCCGCCAATCCATACCTCACGCACCGGATTCGCTCCCATCACATACATCAAATCGCGCCAGTCTCTTCCCTCAAGAACCAGGAAGTCCGCAACGCATCCCGTCTCCAGCCGTCCTCGATCACTCAGCCCAAGCGCACATGCTGCGTTTACCGTACCCGCCACCACAGCCTCCTGCGTACTCAATCCATTCATCCGCACCGCAAGTCCGAGCGCGGCCGCACTTGAGAGCAGCGGACTCGATCCCGGATTAAGATCCGTGCCCACCGCAACCGCTCCTCCCGCATCAATTAACTTGCGACCAGGCGCCGCAGGAATTCCCAGATGCAGCGACACCCCCGGAAGAACCGTGGAAATCGTTCCGCTGCGCGCCAGCGCATCGATTTCTCGCTCGCCCGCTGCCTCAAGGTGGTCCACGCTAAGCGCTCCTACGCGCACCGCCAGCTCTACGCCTCCGATGCTGTGAAACTGGTCGCTGTGCAACTTCACCGCGAGTCCATGTTTCATCGCGCAATGAAGCATCCGCTCCGCCTCGGCAACCTGCCAGGCCTCGCGCTCCACAAACACATCCACTGCAGAAGCCAGCTCTCGCCTCGCTACTTCCGGAATCAGGCTGTTGCAAACCTCATCCACGTAACCGGCCCGCTCTCCGTGGTCCTGCGGAGGAAGATGGATAAGAAGCGTCGCAACAATCCGCGCGCCACCTCGCGCATTCGATTCCCTCCCCAACGCAGCAATTGCCTCCAGCGAACCCAACTCGCCCGCCACCGTGAACCCATAGCCCGACTTCACCTCAATCGTCGTCGCCCCTGACTTCATCAGCGCATCCAGCCGCGGCCGTGCAAGCGCCACCAGCTCATCCACAGAAGCTGCCGCAGTGGCACGCACCGTACTGCGAATCCCACCCCCAGCCAGCAAAATTTCCTCATAGCTCTTGCCCGCGGTGCGAGCTTCGAAATCACTCAGCCGATCTCCCGCCCACACCGCATGCGTGTGCGGATCGACGAGCCCCGGCAGCACAGCAACTCCACCAAGATCGACGGTCTCTGCCGCCGCGCCTGCCCACTCCCGCGCCGCACCAACCCACTCAATCCGCCCAGCAGAAACGGCAAGAGCAGCATCTTCGATCACCCGCAGTTCGCTCATCTGCCGTCCGCGTTTTGCAGCCGCGCCCTCGGCGGTAACAAGCTGCGAGATCCCGTTGATGAGCAGGTCCGTCTTCATCGCACGCTCGGCAAATCCAAACCACGCGCATGGGCAGTCTCAATCGCCAGCTCATAACCCGCATCAGCATGGCGAACCACGCCCATCGCCGGATCATTCGTCAGGCACATCCTCAGGCGCTCCTCAGCCTCATCGCTTCCATCCGCCACGGCCACCAGCCCAGCATGCTGACTGTATCCCATCCCCACGCCGCCGCCATGATGGAAGCTCATCCAACCTGCGCCACTCGCTACGCCCGTTGCAAAATTCAACAGCGCCCAATCCGACACCGCGTCCGATCCATCGCGCATCCCCTCCGTCTCGCGATAAGGACTCGCAACAGATCCCGCGTCCAAATGATCGCGTCCAATCACAATCGGCGCGCTCAGTCTTCCGTCTCGCACCATCTGATTGAACAACAAACCAGCGCGGTCACGCTCCTTATATCCCAACCAACAAATACGGGCAGGTAATCCTTGAAACGCAATCTGCTTTGAAGCAAACGTCAGCCACTCATTCAGCCGCTCGTCCTCTGGAAACAACTTCAACAGCGCCCCGTCCGTGGCTGCTATGTCAGCCGGATCACCCGACAGCGCCACCCATCGAAATGGTCCGCGCCCTTCGCAAAACGAATCCCGAATAAACGCCGGCACAAATCCCGGATAAGAAAACGCATCCTCCACGCCAGCAATCTTCGCCTGCGTCCGCAGGTTATTTCCATAGTCAAACGCCACCGCCCCGCGCCGCTGCATCTCCAGAATCGCCCGCACATGCTGCGCCATCGCAGCCTGTACGCGCAGAGTATATTCCTTCGGCTGCATCGACCGCAGCGCATTCAAGTCCTCATCCGCTTTCGCCGGCGGCAGATACCCCCACATCGGATCGTGCGAGCTCGTCTGATCCGTCACCAGGTCCGGGATGAATCCCCGTTCCACCATCTGCGGCAAGAGCTCAGCCGCATTGCCCAGCAACCCAATCGAAACGGCCTCACGACTATCCCTCGCCGCGCGCGCCCATTGCATCGCCTCGTCCAACGAACGCGTCGCCTTGTCCAAATAACGCGTCTCCAATCTCCGCTCAATCCGTGTAGCATCCACCTCGACGCAAACGCTCACCCCACCAGCGAGCTTGACCGCCAGCGGCTGCGCTCCACCCATGCCACCCAGCCCAGCAGTCACAGTAATCGTTCCTGCCAGCGTGTCATTGAAGTGCCGCTTCGCCGCGCCGCGAAACGTCTCATACGTTCCCTGCAAAATTCCCTGCGTCCCGATATAGATCCACGACCCCGCCGTCATCTGCCCATACATCATCAGCCCCGCCGCATCCAGCTTGTCGAACTCCTCCCACGTCGCCCAATGCGGCACCAGGTTTGAATTCGCAATCAACACCCGCGGAGCAAGCCGATGCGTATTCAGCACCGCCACCGCCTTGCCGGATTGCACCAGCAGCGTCTGGTCATTCTCCAACCGATCCAACGTCTCCACGATCGTATGAAAACACTCCCAGTTACGTGCAGCCTTCCCGCGCCCACCATAGACGATCAGCTCTTCCGGCTTCTCCGCCACCTCCGGATCAAGGTTGTTCATCAGCATCCGCTTGGCCGCCTCTTGGATCCACCCTTTGGCCGTCCTGGTACCGCCTCGTGCCGCACGAACCGGAGAATATCCCTCTGTCATCGAACCGCCTCCTTAGCCCTCAGCTGTTCTACCCTCTGCTCTCTCCATCCATCATCCAACAAAAACTTCGCGGCCTCTTCCATCCACACCGACAAAACACAATCTTCCTTCCACGCTGGCACCCGCATCCGGAAGCGACTCCGCGCCTCCTCCAGAACCGCCGTGCTCGTGTCTCCACGCAGATCCATCGCTCTCGCTGCAGCCAGCAGCTCAATTGCCACGACCATCCTCGCAAGGCTTGTAGCCTGCTCCAGCTTCAACCCCGAGGTCATCCCCATGCTGACAAAATCCTCCTGGTTGCCGCTGGTAGGAATCGATCCCACCGAAGCCGGCCCCGCGAGCACGCGCATCTCCGCCACCAGCGCAGCAGCTGTCACCTGCGCCATCATCATCCCGGACTCGATCCCCGGCTGCGACGCCAGAAATGCAGGCAACCCCTCATTCAACGTCGGATTCATCAAGCGTTCCGCCCTCCGCTCCGAGATCCCCGCCAACTGGCACACCGCGATCGCCAGATAGTCCAACGCCAGCGCCAGCGGCGCTCCATGAAAGTTTCCACCCGAGACAATCGCATCCTCAAACACCAGCGGATTATCCGTAGCGCTGTTCAACTCAATCTCGAACACCCCGCGCGCGAACTGCATCGTATCCCACGCCGCACCATGCACCTGGGGAATGCACCGCAGGCAATACGCATCCTGGATACGGCTGCCCTCACCATGTGTTCGCGGAATCTCGCTTCCGGTCAGCAGGCCAAGCAGATGGCTCGCACTTAGCATCTGGCCTGCGTGCGGACGCGCCGCATGCAGCCGTGCATCGAACGCCGCAGCCGTGCCGCGCAACGCCTCAATACTTAGCGCAGCCGTCGTCTGCGCCGCATAAAACAGATCCTCCAACTCCTTCAGTCGCAGGCACCCAATCGACAACATCGCCTGCGTTCCATTCAGCAACGAGATGCCCTCTTTACCATGCAGCTGCAGCGGCGCAACGCCGGCACGCCTCATGCATTCCGCCGCATCTAGCACCTCTCCCTCAAACTCCGCGCGTCCCTCGCCAATCAACACCAGCGCCATGTGAGCCAGCGGGGCAAGGTCGCCACTCGCACCCACGCTCCCCCGCGACGGCACTACCGGTGTGATTCCGTGGTTCAGCAGATCGCAGATGCGCTCTGCAACCACCGCACGAATTCCCGACAGCCCCTTCGCCAGAACATTTGCGCGAATCAGCATCATCCCCCGCACCACCGCACGAGGCAACGGCTCCCCCACCCCGCAGCAGTGCGAGCGGATCAGGTTCACCTGCATCCTCTCGATCTCGTGGTCCTTCAGCCGAATATTCGCCAGTAACCCAACGCCCGTATTCAGTGCGTAGACAGGCTTCGTCCCTCGCATCGCGCCTTCCACCAGATCGCGCGAACCCTGCATGCGCGCCAGCGCCTCACTCGCAATACTTACCCGTTCCCGTCCTTCCGCAACGGCCACAACGTCATCGACTGAAAGCGACGCTCCATCAAGAGTGATCATGCAGTAATCCTATGACTGCGGAAAAGGGGGCGGAACCCCCAATCAGCGGTAATGGGCCATTATCTCCATCGATTCATCGGTAGGTTAGCGTAAGATCTTCATGATCCACGGTTGCAGGCGATTTTTACCACGGTCGCTCCACGCCGCCCAGCGAGGTCCCATGCTTCACCACGCAGGAATCGATCAGATCGATCGCAAGATCTTACGCGAACTCACTGCCGACGCCCGTCTCTCAGTAGCCGAACTAGGCCGCCGCATCAGCCTATCCCCCTCCGCCATCGCAGAACGTCTTCGCCGCCTGGAGAGCCTCGAAATCATCCAGGGCTACCACACCGACATCAACCTCCAGGCTCTCGGCTTCACCATCACCGCCTTCGTCCGCCTCACCTGCGAAGGTACCCGTTACAAACCATTCCTAAAATTCCTGCCCACGCTCGACGCCGTACAGGAGTGCCATCACCTCACGGGCAACGACGCCTTCCTGCTCAAGGTCATCCTCTCCTCCATGACCGAACTCGAAGACCTCGTCGAAAAGCTCTTACCCTACGGCAGTCCAACCACCAGCATGGTCCTCTCTACGCCACTTGAGAGAAAGCGTCCTCTTCGCTTCTAAGCGCGCCATCATCTGAGCTCCCGCTCTGCTGCTCCGAAAGTACGCGCTCGATCTGCTCCAATCCAAAATCCAGATCCTCGCGGCTGATCATCAATGGCGGGGCAATACGAATCACCGTCTCATGCGTCTCCTTGCACAACACGCCGCGGTCCCGCAGCGCTTCGCAGATAGGCCGAGCCGGCACGTTCAACTCAATCGCAAGCCACAGCCCACGACCACGCACTTCCACTACCTTCGCCGTGCGCAGCTTCTGTAGTCGCGCCAACGCGTACACACCCAGCTCCGCGGAACGCTCCGCCAGCTTCTCCTCCACGATGACCCGAATCGCCGCACGCGCCACCGCACACGCAAGCGGATTTCCTCCAAATGTGCTGCCGTGATCGCCCGGCCGAAACACCCCCAGTACCTCAGCCGAACTCAGCACCGCCGAGACCGGATAGAACCCACCCGAAAGCGCCTTGCCAACAATCACAACATCCGGCCGGACGTCTTCATGCATGTAAGCAAACAGCTTTCCAGTACGCCCCAGCCCGGACTGAATCTCATCCGCAATCATCAACAAGCGATGCTCGCGACAGATTTCTTCCACTGCGCGCAAATATCCCTCTGGAGGAACAATCACCCCAGCCTCACCCTGGATCGGCTCAAAGAGGAACGCGGCCGTATTCGGCGTAATCGCCTTCCGAAGCGCCTCAGCGTCGCCGAAGGGAACATGCTTGAATCCATCCGGGAAGGGCCCAAAGCCAAACCGGTACTGATCATCCGTAGAAAATCCAACGATAGAAATCGTGCGCCCATGGAAGTTGTTGGAGCAGACAATAATCTCGGTCCGGTCCTTCGCAATACCTTTAACCGTCTCACCCCACTTCCGCGCGGCCTTCAGCGCAGTCTCCACCGCCTCAGCGCCAGAGTTCATCGGCAGCGCCTGCTCAAAGCCGGTCAACTCATGCAGGTCCCGAAGCAACTCAGGCAGCTGGTCATTGCGAAATGCGCGCGACGTCAAAGTCACCTTCTGTGCCTGCTCCACCATCGCGCTCAGAATCGACGGATGACAATGTCCCTGGTTCACCGCGGAATACGCAGCAAGAAAATCCAGATAGCGGCGACCATTCACGTCCGTAACCCAAGCCCCCTGCGCACGTTCAATCACCACATCTAAAGGATGATAGTTGTGCGCACCGTACCGCTCTTCCAGCGCGATCAGTGCAGCGTCCTTCGGCGTCGCGGCGTCACGATGCATCGCCGGCGTGAGCTTCATCACCAGGCACTTCGCAGCGCCGCCAGCCTTCAAAAACTCGTCCAACTCCACCTGTACGACATCGAATCCCCGACGGCGCAGCTCCTGCTCCAAACCCGCGCTGATTCGGTTGAGCACAATCGTCCCACCAAGGTTCACGGCATTGCACGCGAAGGCCAACGCATCCCGCTCCGACACAGCAATGCGCTTCTCTATCGGATAGAACTCTTCAATCTTTCGCAGCGACGCTTCATCGAACGCCGGTGGATAGTACAGTACCGACCCATCTTCCAGAGGCGCGAAACATGTATCCAGGTGATAGAAGCGTGGATCAACCAACCGCAAACCCACCACCTCGACATCATCCCAAATCCGCTGCAGAGTGCGGTGGCTGGCTTCCAGCGTGCGAGGTCCACACCCCACCCACAGCCGCAACCCATCTACCGAAAACAATGCATCGCCTTCTCCCTCGAACGGCGTAGCTCTCGGCAGATCCACCACCCGATAACCAGCTTCACGAAACCACTTGCGGAAGTGCGGTTCTTCACCTTGCCGCTCAGGATGATAAAAGCTGCTGATCGCGACAACACCATTCCGCGCCAAACCAGCATTCGCGGTAAACACCATATCCGGCGATCCAGCCACCGGTTCCACGAGAAATATATTCGCTAACTTCGAAAGGGCAGCATACAAACTTTCCCACTGCTCAACCGCCCGCCGCCTGGATGAGTTGCCTAAGTTACCTTGCATCCATGGATTAATGACATAACTCACCTCATATAGTTTTGGGGGACACATAAGAAGGTATTGCCTGTCATTTGCAACGAAATTCGTAGGACGAATCGCAGTATTTTCGAGTAAGTTGACGCTCATCTTGTTAGCCTCTGTATGTCTTGGAGCATCGCAGGGCCACACGCACACAGTCAACAAGAATGATTATTCATAGCTCGCTGCATAGATATGCGCAAGCGATATCGCGAATTAGAGATGTTCGACTTAGGAACAATGTAGAAACTTTACAGCCATTTACTCGGCAATATCAAAACTCACTCCCTGCGCAAGCGGTAAATTCGTTCCGTAATTAATAGTATTCGTAGCGCGGCGCATATATTGCTTCCACGCATCCGAGCCAGACTCGCGTCCGCCGCCGGTCTCCTTCTCTCCGCCGAACGCCCCGCCAATCTCTGCGCCAGATGTACCAATGTTCACATTGGCAATTCCGCAATCAGATCCCGCAACGGACAGGAACCGCTCGGCCTCTCGCATATTCAACGTGAAGATCGAAGAAGACAGGCCCTGAGGAACATCATTCTGCAGCGCAATCGCTTCGTCCACCTCGCGGTACTTCAGCACATAGAGAATAGGAGCAAACGTCTCGCGCTTGACCACTGCGATCTGCTCACTCGCTTCCACCAGCGCCGGCCGTACATAAAAAGCGTCCGCCGCGCCTTCCACGACCACGCGGCTTCCGCCTGTGATCGTGGCTCCTGCACCCTTCGCATCCGCCAGCGCTGTCTCCATTCCATCAAACGCACCCTTGTCAATCAAAGGCCCCACCAGCGTCCCGTCCGCACGCGGGTCGTCGACAACCACGGAAAGATACACACGCTTCAGCCGCGCAACCAACTCATCGTAGATCGTCTCGTGCACAATCAACCGCCGCAACGTCGTGCACCGCTGCCCCGCAGTTCCCATAGCCGAAAACGCAATCGCTCGCAGCGCAAGATCCAGGTCCGCGCTCGGGCAAACGATCGCCGCGTTATTCCCTCCCAGCTCCAGAATCGCGCGTGCGAATCGCTTCGCCAGCCGCGGCGCCACCGCTCGTCCCATCGCAGTAGAGCCCGTCGCTGAAACAAGTGGCACCTGCGCCGAATCAACCAGCACCTCCCCAATTGTCACGTCACCCACCAGCAACGCACACAGCCCTTCCGGCACGCCGCCAACCTTCTTCGCCGCCCGCTCAAACAGCGCATGGGTTGCAAGCGCGGTCAGCGGCGTCTTCTCCGAAGGCTTCCACACCACCGCATTGCCACACACCAGCGCCAGCGCCGCGTTCCACGCCCACACCGCCACCGGAAAGTTGAATGCCGAGATAACACCCACCACGCCCAGCGGGTGCCACGTCTCCATCATGCGGTGGTCCGCGCGCTCCGAAGCAATCGTCAATCCTGCCAACTGTCGCGAGAGCCCCGCAGCAAAGCCGCAGATATCGATCATCTCCTGAACCTCGCCGAAGCCCTCCGACAGCAGCTTCCCAGTTTCAATCGTGACCAACCGCCCCAGCGTCTCAATCTCCGCTCGCAACTCCTCTCCCAACACCCGCACAAGCTCACCACGCCGTGGTGCCGGTACACTGCGCCAGATCAAAAACGCCTCGTTGGCCGCAGCGATCGCCTCACTCGCTGCAGCCGCTGTCGTCGTCGCAACATGAGCAATCACCTGCCCCGTAATCGGAGTCCGCACCTCCAGCGCGCCTTCCGAGTAAGCACTCTTAGGCACGCCCAAACGCGAAAGCAACTCGTGGACCTCCAGGTCCAACCCACGGCCCATCGCAACCATATCCGTCTTCATAACCACTCTCCTCAAATCTCTTTGCCCGCAATTAACCGCGCCGCTTACCGCATCACCTGCACGATGCATTCTTCCAGGAGATCCAGCGCGACATCGGTCTCCTGCTGCGACACCACCAACGGCGGGCACAGCCGAACCGTATTGGCTCCGCACCCCAGCAGCAGCAATCCCTTGTCGAACGCCAGGTCCACAATCTTGTCGCGCAACTCTCCCGCAGCCGCACGCGTCTGCTTGTTCTCAACGATCTCCACGCCAATCATCAAGCCGCGTCCGCGCACGTCGCCAACAATCTCATGCTTGGCCACCCACGTCCCCAGCCGCTCCAGCGCCGCGCCTCCAACCGTCGCTGCATTGGCCATCGCCTCGCGTTCGATAATCTCCAGCGTCGCGAGCGCAGCTGCAAGGCACAGCGGGTTTCCGCCGAACGTGCTCGCATGCGAACCCGGAACCCAATCCATCACCTCTGCCTTCGACATGCAAACACCCAGCGGCATTCCCGACGCGATGCCCTTCGCCATGCAGACAATATCCGGCTGCACGCCCGAGTGCTCAATCGCCCACCACTTGCCCGTGCGTCCGGCACCCGATTGAATCTCATCCACCACCATCAAAATCCCGTGACGATCGCAGATCCGCCGAATCTCCTGCAGAAAAATGTTCGGCGCTACTACATAGCCGCCCTCGCCCTGGATTGCCTCGACAAAGATCGCCGCAACCTCTTCCGGCGCAAGCAGCGTCTTGAAAAGTTTCTCTTCGATATACCGCGCACACCCCAGCGCGAACGCCTCCGGCTCCTGCGCCCCAGCGTTCCGATACGCATACGGATACGGCACATGCGTCACACCTGGTACGAACGGAGCGAAACGCCGTTTCTGCTGCACCTTGGACGCAGTCAGCGAAAGCGCGCCCATCGTCCGCCCATGGAAGCTTCCCAGGAAGCTGATGATGTTCTGCCGCCCCGTGTGATAGCGCGCCAGCTTGATTGCACACTCCACCGCCTCGGCGCCAGAGTTGCCATAGTAGATCCGATGTGGCCCAGGCATAGGAGCAATCGCAGAAAGCTTCGCCGCAACCTTCGGCATCAGGTCGTAGTAAAAATCCGTACCCGACATGTGAATCAACTGCGCCGCCTGCTCCTGCACCGCCTTCACCACCTCCGGGTGGCAATGTCCCGTCGACGTCACGGCAATCCCCGCCGTGAAGTCCAGGAACTCGTTCCCATCAACATCCTCAATACGACAACCATATCCACGCTTCACCACCAGCGGATACCCGCGCGTATAGCTTGGCGAAAGATATAGATCGTCCTCTTCCACAACCTTCTTCGCCCGCGCTCCCGGGATAGCTCCAACAAACTTCGGCCCTACCTTTGCATGCGTTTCTGCGCTTGCAACGTGAACAACATCCTGCGTCTGTGTGCTCATGAAAACCTCCTTGGCCCTGCATCGATGGCAAGGCCGAACCTGTCGAACGACGTGAACGCTTAGCTCAACATTGACTCAAGTCAACGGAGCACAGAACAACCGCGCGCTACATAGCGTCGTGGAAAGTTAATCGCCGGAAAAAAGATTGGGCCGCAAGCTGCTTGGCAGCGCACGCGAAAGCGCACAGACACTCTCGTGTCTCTTTGCACTTCTCCGCGCCCTCCGAAGCTCCATCGTCGAATTGCCGGCCATCGACATGCGTTCACCCACGTATGAGCGGATTATAACGCCGTCCTCCAACCTTTCGCCCACCGCTCAACGCCGCCCGACGATCTCCACTACCTCACCCTTCGCAAATCCCACATCCGCGCCCGTATGCGTAAGCTTCTGCGCCGCATCGTCCCAGTGCAGATGACTCACCTCATACGCACCCTTCTCATACGCATACGTAGTCCCATCGTCGCGATACAACTCGAACGATCCGTCCGCTCCCGGATACACCTGCAACTTTGCAATCTTCTGCACCTGGTTCGTACTCTCCACCACCGTCCCTAGTGGCAGAATCGAACCCGCGCGCACAAAAAGCGGGATCTCATCAATCGGCGCGCTCACCGTAATCCGCTGCCCGCCATGCAAGCGTTCCTTGGTCCAGAAGTTGTACCAATCCGTCCCCGCCGGCAGATACACCTCACGGCTCGTCATCCCTTGGTCGGTCACCGGAGCCACCAGCAGCGCCGGCCCAAACATATACTCATCGCCAATATCGGCAACCTTCGGATCGTTGCCGAAGTCCATAAACAGCCCGCGCATAAACGGCGCACCCGTTTCATGCACATTCCATCCCAACGAGTAGATGTAAGGCATCAGCTCATAGCGCAACCGCAGGAGCTTCTCGAGGATCGGCTCGGCCTGCTTACCGTAGCTCCACACTTCGTTCTCAGGACGCGTCCCATGCGTACGAAAGTTGGGCTGAAACGCCCCATACTCGAACCAACGCACATACAACTCGGGATAGTCGTCATAATGCCCGACCTCGGCCCGAGCGTCACTCGGATCAATCAGTACAGGACGTTCCGGTTTATGGAAATATGGCAACGGCTGCCATCCGCCAATATCCGTGCTCCAATACGGCATCCCCGACGCCACAAAATTAATCCCCGTCGGCACCTGCCGCTTCAACACGTCCCACGTAGGTGCAATGTCCGACGACCAGAAGATGGTCCCATTGTGCTGTGCGCCCGGATAAGCGTCCCGCGCCAGAATCAGCGCGCGCTCCTTCATGTCCCTGCGCATCCCGTTGTAAAACGCCGCCGTGTGAAACAGCGGATACGTATTGAAGTACTCTGTCCCCGGACCAATATGGAAGTAGCTCCCGTTTGGCGATAAGTCCGGCTCCGTCTCATCCGCCCAGAATGCGTCGAACCCTTTGTCCACATAGTTCTCTTTCACCACTCCCCAGAACCACGCTGCCGCAGCCGGGTTCGTCGTATCAATGTCCGACCCCGCATGATCATAAGGCTCTCCATTGGTCGGCGTCCCATCGGCAAGGTGTTCGAACCACCCATTCTTCAGCAGCAGCGGATAGTACCGACTCCCCTTCACAAACCTGGGCCACACACTGATCATCACGTGATAGTTCATCGCGTGCAGCTCTTTCAGCATCTCCACTGGATTCGGCCACTTCGCCGGGTCCATATCCATCTGCCCCATCTTCGTATACGTGAACCAGTCAATCACCAGGTCATCAATCGGCAGATGCCGCTCACGATATCCCTTCGCCACACCCATCAGCTCCGCCTGGCTCGAGTACCGCTGTTTGCATTGGATATACCCATACGCCGACTTCGGCAGCATCGCCACATCGCCCGTCAGCTCACGGAAGCCTTCATACATCTCGTCATACGTTTTGCCCGCGATCACAAAGAACGACACGCGCTGTCCCACGTCGCTCGTCCACTTCGTAACATTCCCAATCGCAAACGCCACCGTCGTTCGCGACGGGTTGTCCCACAGAATTCCATAACCTTTATTCGTCACCACAAAGGGCACACAAACGCTCTGCCCGCCCGGCGCGTTATAGTCATGCGCACACCGCAGCACGCGCCCACGCCGATCGAAGAAGCCCTCCTGGTTCTGGCCCAGCCCGTAGTAGTGCTCATCCTTCGGAGCAGCAAACGTGGCCCCCACCTGGTAATACGGATCATCACCCGGCCGGCGCTCATTCAGGATGTTGTGGGTCCCATCCTTATAGTTCGGCACCGACATCTCCCAGCCCTGCATATCCAGCAGCATCTTTCCATCGGCCGTCTTAATCGACAGCCCCACATACGGCGTATACCCATTGAAAAACTTCGCCGTATCCGGCAGCTTTCCCGTATACGGTTTCGGTTGCGGCGCAACGTCCACCACCATCCGCGACGACCGCAGCACATCGCCAGCCGCACTACTCTCCGCCGTCCAACCTTCCCCCTGCTGCTTCGCCGTAATCCCATACCCCGGCCCCGCCATCGCCCGATCCTTCAGCAAGCTCAGCGTAACCCGCACCACATTCGGCGCATACGGCTCCACCACCACGGTCACCTTGCCACGCTGCAACGTCAACTGCTGCGCTCCAGCACCCATCGCCACCAGTGCAACGCAAACACCTAAGCCAGCCAAACGAACTCGCATACTCATCCCTCGCAAACTTGTCTCAACTGATAACGCTACATCACCTGCACAACCGCCTTCACCGGCAAATCATCCGAACTCCCACCTACCTTCACGACCACACGATCCTTCTCCAGCACAAACGCCTTCGCATCATCATTCCAATACTCCAGCGCCTTCGCAGCCAGCGGCAGCGTCACCGTCTTCGTCTCACCGGCCTTCAACGACACCCGCGCAAATCCCACCAACTCCTCCACCGGCCGCGCCACCTTCGAGCCCTCATGCGACACATACATCTGCACCACCTCATCGCCCGCACGGCTACCCGTATTCTTCACCTCAACACTAACCGTAGCGGTCTCCCCTGCGCTCAGACTCGTCCGGCTCACCTTCAGCCGCGAGTATGCAAAGCTCGTATAGCTAAGCCCAAACCCAAACGCATACAGCGGCTTCTGCTTCGCATACATGTACGTGCGCCCATCGCGAATGTTGTAGTCCATCATCGGCGGCAAATCGGCCTCATCGCGAACCCACGTCTGCGTCAACCGCCCCGCCGGATCATAGTCACCGAACAGTACATCGGCCAGCCCATCGCCCTGCTCCTCGCTCCCATTCGTCATGTCCAAAATCGCCGGCACATTCGCCTCGGTCCAATTCGTCGTATACGGAAAGCTAGCCTGCAGCACCACCACCGTCCGCGCATTCCCCGCCAGCGCCGCCTTCGCAATCGACTCCTGCTCCAGCACCATGCTCTTCCGATCGATCGCCTCCTTCCCATCGCTCGGCGTCGGGCAAACATTCCACCCCGCACCGCACGTCGGGTTGTTCCCGATCACCACCACCACCGCATCCACACTCTTCGCCAGAGCCGTCACCGCCGCCAGGTCATCGCCCTTCGCATACGTGACCTTCACGCCCGCACCCACCCGCGCGCGAATCCCCTCCAGCGGCGTCACCACAAACGGAGGCGTTCCGCTATACCAATCCAGCAACACCTCATTGGCATAAGGCCCCACCACCGCAATCGACTTCAGCTTCCGCGCATCCAGCGGCAGCAACTTCGCACCATCCGCCACCTTCTCATTCTTCAGCAGCACAATCGACTCATCCGTAACCCGCCGCGCCAACTCCTTCGACTGCTCCGTCCACCAAGGATCTTTCGCAAGCACCTTACCCGCACCATCCTCCACACCAATCCTCGACTGCGGCACCATCTCCGCAGGGTCCAGCATGCCCAACCGAATCATCACGCGAAACACCCCACGCAAATTCCGATCCAGATCCGCCTCCGTAATCAACCCTTCCTTCAGCGCCTCTTCCATCGCCGGCTTGTAGTCATCCAGGTACTGATTGATCCCCGCATGCACCGTAGCCGCCACCGCCTCGGGCATCGTCTTGTACGCATGATGGTCCTTCACCAGCGCCGTCAGCGCGCCCCCATCCGTGCAGATGATCCCATCCTCACCCCACACCTTCATCACCACATCGCGCAGCACAGGATTCTCAATCATCGGCGTCCCATTCCACGAGTTGTACGCCGTCATAAACGCATTCGCATGCCCATTCTCAATCGCCATCCGGAACGGCACCGAGTAGTACTCCTGAAACAGCCGCTCATCAAAATTCGACGAAGAAGAAGTCCGCAGATTTTCATTACTATTCGCCAAAAAATGTTTCAGCAGCGAAGCCGTAGTCCAATACTTCCCATCCCCCTGCAACCCGCGCGTGTAAGCCGTAGCCAGCGTTCCCACCAGATACGGATCTTCTCCATACGACTCCTCACTCCGCCCCCACCGCGGATCGCGACTCAAGTCCGCATTAGGAGCCCGCACCACCAACCCTCCCCGGTGATACTTCCCAAACGCATACCGAGTCTCATAAGCCTCTTCCGCCGCAGCCTCCGACAGCAGCGCCGGGTCCCAAGTCTGCCCCAGCCCCCGCGACTGCGGAAAGATCGTCGTCGGAATCACCGTCATATATCCACGCCCCGCGTGACCCTCCCAATGCGCCGGCCCACCCAGCGCCAATCCATGCAGCCCCTCCACATGCCCGGTCCCCACCACACCCAGCCGAGGCACCGTAGGATTCGTACTGAACGCATCCACTTTCTCTTCCAGCGTCATCCGGCGCAGCAGGTCCGTAATCCGCGCCTCCACCGGCGCCGAACTATCCGCATACACCGCCGTCTGCGGCGCAACCGTCGGCGCCTGCTGCGAGAAAGCCAACGGAGCACAACTCAGCATCAGTCCAGCTAAAACGATTATTTTCATAGAAAATACGACGCAGTCAATCTAACCTGCGCCCGCAATCCTTGTACAGAAAAAATCGCCTCACTCCAACAACTCCCGCAGAATCTGCACCCCTCACTCCGCGCTCAGCGACACCTCCGCCTTCAACGGTAGCTCCACCGACGACCCACCCACCTCAAACCTATAGTCTCCCGCAAGCCGCTCCCAACCATTCTTCTCCGTCGAAAACACCTTCAGATACAACGGCCGGATTGACACCGTCACCGTCTTGCTCTCACCCGCCGCCAGACTTACGCGCTCAAATCCCACCAGCTTCTCAAACGGCTCGTCCGCGCTCTTCGGCAACCTCACATACACCTCGGCAATCTCATCGCCCGCACGCGCGCCCGTATTCTTCACCTCAAAGCTCACACTCTCCGCGCCCGGCGTCACAGTCAGTCCCGAGTAAGCGAAGTTCGCATAACTCAGCCCAAATCCAAACGGAAACAGCGGCTTCTCATCCTTTGCCTCAAACCACTTGTACCCGACCTTCATTCCCTCCACGTTGTAGTCCACTGGAAAGTTCTTGGACTCCATACCGTGATCGCCGCCGCCATTCATTCCGTTGTTGCCTGTAGTCGCGGTC
>JBAVDD010000326.1:0-3988 GCA_049587035.1 Acidobacteriaceae bacterium
ATGCCGCCTCGACTACTTGAGGTCGGAAATTGAGAGCGCATCCATATCGTCGTATCGCTGATTTTCGCCGCCCATGCCCCAACAGAACCCGTAGCTCTTTGTCCCAACGCCTGCGTGGATGCTCCAGCCCGGCGATACTACTACCTCCCGGTCGCGCATCACCAAGTGCCGGGTTTCCTCCGTGGGACCCATCATGTGCAGCACACGCTGACCAGTATCCACGTCGAAATAGAAATACACTTCGCTGCGCCGCATGTGGGTGTGGGGCGGCATGGTGTTCCAGTTCGACCCGTCCGCAAGAAGCGTAAACCCCATGACCAGTTGGCAACTGCGGATTCCGTCGAGGAAGATGGCCTTGTAGATCGAGCGCTTATTGCAAGTCTCCTCCGCTCCAAGGTGGACTGGGGTCAAGTCTGCAAATTTCGCGAGCTTGGTGGGGTATGCTGTGTGCGCGGGATAGCTGAGCAGATAGTATGCGGCGGGTTGGCCTGCATTCTCGCTTGCAAAGGTCACTGATTGGCTGCCACGGCCTACGTACAGACAGTCTAGCTTGATCATCGCGAAGGAAGACCCGTCTACTGTCACGATGCCCGGGCCGCCAACATTCAGTATGCCCAACTCGCGGCGCTCGAGAAAGTAGTCCGCGCGAAGCTCAGGATGTGTTTCAAGGCTTAGCGGAGCGGTTGTGGGAACTGCGCCACCTACCACGGTGCGATCCAGATCGATATAGCGCGTCTCGATCTCTCCGACGCTAAAGAGATCTTCAAGCAAAAAGGTCTCGCGTAACTCCGCCGTCGTCATTCTCGGATACCGAACGGCATCCGCCATCTGTACAATCTTCATTCTGTAGCCTCATTACTGCTGTTATGACTGAGCGTCCGGCTCATGCACCTTGATGACGAAGATGGTGATGGTCTGTCCAGGCGCCTCGATTGCCTGATGGGGCGTGCCTGCCGGGATATGGATGACGTCTCCGGTATGCAATATGTGGGGTGTCGCACCTTCGAGGCCGGTTCCGCGCACCTCGCCGTCGGGGAGTTCCTTCGGGTTGAGCATGGTGCCGCCCGTCATTTCGGTTCCTTCGCCTGCTACGACGAATAGGAAGTCAGCGAAGTGCTTGTGGAGTTCGCCGCCCCCGCTTTTGGAGCGGGCTGTCAACATCGTATAGTGATCAGGGTAGTGGGCTAGTGTGATTCCTGCAGACCCGCTTCCCTCTTTCGCCTTTTTTAGGAGTGCCTTACCCTGCTCAGCCAGCGCTTTGAGATTCAACACCTCGGGCTGCGTCTGCATCATTGGAGCGGGTGGTGGCGGTGCGTCCTTCTGTGTACTCGGTATTAGGATCGCAACGCTCAAGAACGGGGCACCGAGAGAAAATAGTCGCATATGGTCTGTCTCCTTAAACTCCTGGACTCTGAGGATACGGGACACATCGCATGCTCGTCACGCGCATGCTAGCAGAGGGTTGCACGCTGTGAGTACACCTCGTCTCACTGAACCCTATTCATAGGTCTAAGCTGCACCAATTCCAATGCGCAGCCTGCCGCGTTGCGTGCGGCGAGCCTCAGGTTATCCGCCGCCATCCATAACCAGAACGCCGATCCCTCGGCAGCACCAGCACGGGACACTTGGAAGAGCACGTCTCCTTTCCCTACGGCAGTTTCGTTGCTGGGTGATTCATCCTCTCGAAGATGCGAGTCATCTGCCAGCAGCGCCTCGCGGACCACCCCTGCTTTGAGATCGTGCGCTAACTCGACAAAGACCGAAGCCGTATAACCGTGAAATACGGGTGCCTGGATGAGCTGAACCGCGAGCGACGGCTCGGGTAGGTCCGGCGCGAGGATTGTTATCTGTGCCCGGATTCTTTTCGATGTCTCGTCGAGGTTTACCTTCGCGCCCTCCCCAAGTGAGGCGCTGATGTTGAACGCAACTTGCGTCGCATAGATCTCTTTTTTCAGCGGCTGGAAAGAGAGCAGCCCCACAGTCTGCTGGTGGACCTCATCTACCCCGGCGCTGCCGGCCTGGGATGCTGGCTGTAAGACGGTAGCTGCCATGCGTCTCAGACCCAGGGGAATTAGTTTCGCAGCGGCCATCGCTAGCATAACGGCCGCCGGATGCGCTGCGATCTCTGCGGCGGTATTGAGGTCCGGGTGTGCTCCACCCTCCACCAGCGGCGAACGCACGAGCATCCCAGGCTGTCCTTCGAGCGCGCCGGTGAGGTCAACGATACTTGCGCCCGCCGCCTGCGCTGCCCGCCAATATTCCGTTACGGTGGAAGGCTCCCCGGCGAAGAAAACTACGTCGACTCCTGTGAAAGCGTCACGGGAGACTGCTTGAATCACAAGTGCTTCGTCTCCTGCAGCGGTGATCGTACCGCCAGCGTCCTCTGCATCGAGCAGTGTGAGGTCCCAGGCAGCGCTTGGCGCGTTATTCAGCTCCTCTGCAAGCTCTTTGCCAAGCAGCGTTGAAGCGCCGACAATCGCCCCGCGTATCACTTTCGCGACCATTTCGTTTCACCCCGTCTTTCTCAGTAGTCTTTCAGGCGGTGCGCATCCGGCGCTTCCATGAATAAGCAAGGCGGGCCACAACGCCGGAGATGAGATACCCTAGCGCGATCACCAGCAACGCTATTTGATCCCATTCCACGACGATACCGATCACTACGACGAGCAGTACCAGCAGCCGTCCCGGCTTCCTGGCGCTCATATCTATCTCCTTGCCACTCCAGAAGCGCCAACTGCTGACCATCAGGAATCCCGTAAAGGCTACCAAGCCTAGCCACACCAGCGAGAGCCATAGATTGTGGATGGGCGATCCACCCTCGAAGTGGATCACCGCAGCGAGCACACCCGCTGCTGCGGGGATCGGCATACCGACAAAGTATTTGCGGCCGGGGCGGCCGGGATTGCGCGGTTGCGGATTGGTGCTGATATTAAAGCGCGCCAGCCGGCAAGCTCCGCAGATCAGGAAGAGAAAGCAGATGACCACGCCAAAGTGCATTACGCGGCCTTCGATCTCGGGGTGTCCTGATGGAGGAAGAAGCCGAACTCCCCACAGATACGCGAGAAGACTTGGCGCTACTCCGAAGGTGATGACATCAGCCAGCGAGTCTAGTTCCCTCCCGAAGGCGCTGGAGGTGTTTGTCATGCGCGCGATGCGGCCGTCAAGGCCATCGAAGACGATGGCAAAGGCAATTGCGAGGGCCGCGTGGTCAAAGGCAGCTGAGGAGAGCGCAGGCGTGGGCAGCACCGAACCGCGAATGCTCTGCATGATGATGTAGTAGCCCAGCGCGATGCTGCCCGAGGTAAACAACGACGGCAGCACATACATTCCACGGCGCGTGGGTCGTTGTTTACGTTGCTCTTCCGCCTCGACCATCAGCTCTGTCCATTGGAGGATTTGTTTGCCGCGTCATCACTGTATCCGGGCAGCACAGCGAGGACAGAGGTGCCGCCCTTCACTCGGTCGCCCGGCTTTACCCGAAGCTCGATGTCCGCAGGCATCAGTACGTCCACGCGCGATCCGAACTTGATCATGCCCATTCTCTGGCCACGCAAGACGTTGTCCCCTGTTTTGAGATCGCATATGATCCGCCGCGCCAGCAACCCAGCAATCTGCTTGAAGCTGACGCTGTGATGCTCGTCTTCGATCACGACCAGGGTCTGTTCATTCAGAATGGCCGACTCGGGGCTCATCGCATTCAAGAACTGCCCTTCGCGATACTCCATCAGCGTCACCTTGCCGGAGATGGGCACCCGGTTGACGTGGACGTCGAAGACGCTGAGGAATATGCTGACGCGGAAGCGGCTGCCAGCGGTGGTCTCAATCCACTCTGCCTCTTCGACCTTGCCGTCGCCTGGGGAGATAATCAAACCGGGTTCGGTCGGAATCTCGCGGTTGGGGTCGCGGAAAAACCACAGAAAGAAGACTGCCAGCAGGACTGGAATCGCTGTCAGGCTGATCCAATGCGTCCCCAGGTACACGATTACTG
>JBAVDD010000327.1:0-6811 GCA_049587035.1 Acidobacteriaceae bacterium
ATAATCCACCGAACTCCCGCATGCCGACATCACCGACTATACTCCAGACGCGGGCCGCGCTTTTATCCCAATCGAATCCGGCAGCCCTCACGCGCCCCAGAGCAATTAGATTAGCTCGCAGCCCCTCCTCATAACAAAGCCGCTCCAGTCCAAACGCTATATCATCGATGCTCGTAGGATCGACCAGCAGCGCTGCGGAATTCGCGATTTCCGGCATTGACGATCTGTTCGAGGTCATCACCGGCACACCCGCAGCCATACCCTCGAGGATCGGTAACCCGAACCCTTCGTATAGCGACACATAGGCGACCATCCTCGCATTCCGGTAGAGACCGACGATCCCCTCATCGCTCGCCGAACCGGCAAAATGAAGCATTCCGCCCGCTCCCTTCCGTAGTGCACGTCGCAGGAGCTTTGCATCAGGCTCGCCAGTGAGCATCAAACGAATTCCATCTCGCGGCAATTTGGATTGCGCATACGCATCTAGAAGGCGGTCTATATTCTTGTAATGCCGGCGATTGCCCGGGTAAAGCACGTAGGGGAACTCAGGACCTTCGCGGTGATTTTGCTGCAGAAATTCCCTCGACACACCATTGTAAACGGTGAATACCCGATCCGCCGCCATCCCCGACCACGCCAAAAATTCCTTCCTCGTGTATTCCGAAACGCAGATAACGGCATCACACCGACGATAGAGCCGTCTCATGACTGTGTGATAGTACGCCGCATGAAATGGGGAATAGAAATGCAGATGCGTCAAATCGTGCACCGTCACGATCGAGGGCAACCTACGCGTCAGAGGCGGCATATAACCTGGGCTCCAGAACATCGCGCCGCGCGCATGATGAGCCGCGATTGCCCGATCAATTCTAAGGGGGGAACAAGGCGAGCCGATCCGACCGGGGACTGCGAGATCTACCAACTGCATCCAGGAAGGAATCCTCGCCAAAAGGGCTGTTTGTACCCTTCCGATGCCGGTGCTCGATGGCCATCTGAGATCTGCGTACAACAGCATGCGGTCTTGACTCCGGAGCGCAGCGACCGGACGTTTTGCCGGTTCAGCCCCGCCCTTTGCTGAAACGGCCGCGGTCCGCAAGCCTGTTGTAATCGCTCAATCCGCCGATGATAGCCCCGACGCCGGAAAGGCTTCCACGGAGGAGCCGCTTCGCGATCCTGAGCGTCAGGAAGATGGGGATGGAAAGCCAAGGCACAGGTGAATGCTTTCTGAGAAATCGGATTCCGGAAGTAGTGGAAAAACGGTCGACCATGTGCCGATTGCGGCCCGTGCTCCCGTTTTCCCGATGCAGCACGAAAGCATCCGCAGCGACACCCAGCTTCCAGTTCTTCAGTCGCAACCGAATGCTCAGGTCGGTATCTTCCCAATACAAAAAGAAACTCTCATCGAACAAACCGACTTCTTCTAGACTCTGCCGCCGCAGGAGGACACTGGCAGCAGTCATGTAGTCGAACCAGCCGTCATCGTGCCGCCGGGTCGCGTGAGTCGCCCGGCCCATCCACCGGTTGACCTGCCCGCCGCCCCATGCCTGCACCACATCCGGCCGATCCGCGTAAATGAGCACTGAGCCGACCTCCGCGAACCGAGGATCGCTCTGCGCTTTGCATACTAAAGCCGCCAATGCGGCCGGCAGCGGCGCAGCATCATTGTTCAATAGCCATACGTAATCCGATTGCCCGCTGAACGCGTCACGGATACCCGCATTAACGCCGCCCGCAAAGCCGAGATTGGATCCTGTCTCGATCAATTTGACTTGAGGAAAAGCCTCTCGAATGCGCGCTACGGATTCGTCCGACGATCCATTATCGACGACGACTGCGGACATATTCGCGTACTCGATGTTTGCCAGCGCTTCAAGGCAGGCAACGGTGTCCTTCCATCCGTTCCAATTGAGTACGATAACGACTACCGACGGCATCGCATCGTCATAGCCGCGCGCACCATCCGCTGGAACGCAGGAATCGTGAGGAAGCGTCATGAAATGCGGAAACTACGGGCCGATGGCCCTCTTGCCCAATGTCAAGACAGCGGCCAATGTAAAGCCGAGACCAAAACCCAACAGCCCTCTCAGCAGCGGGCCAGCGGAGGACGGCCTGTCAGGAGCATAAGCGGGATCGATCACTCTCAGCGCGTATTCAATGCGCCCACGAGCAACCATTTCGCGATCGATTTCCGATTCCAGCAGCGAATATATGGCCTGACGCGCCTCGAGAACGGTCGTTTTTGACGCTTGCTCATTCAGATAGGCGATGTTCCGCTCAGCTTCGGCTATCGCCTTGTTCCGAAGATAGCTGTTCGTCATGGTGACCAACTGATTGGCCCAGTTCGCGGCGTCTTGCGGATCTCGCCAGGTTATCTGCAGAGTGATCAGCCCCCCCTTGCCCTCTTCCACCTGGCGTATCGTCCTCGCGAAGAGCCGATTCGCCTTCCACAGGGTGGGCATTTTCTCCGGATCGGAGGTGCGCCATGTTTTGGTTCGCGGATCCCACAACTTTGGATACAGGACGGGTAGAAGATTGTTTCGTTGAATAAATTGCTGGGTGAGCAGCTCTGACTTAAGGACCGCGATCGCCTCAACCTGTTTGCTCGACTCCGGAAGTGAGATTCCCGCTAGCGAAGCGATTCCCCCATACTGGGCGGCAAGGGAACCAAGACTCCCGAGATGACTCGAACTGTCATCGGTCGCTGGCATCACCACGGTTGTCGCTTCGTATTCCTTCGGCGACAGTATGCCGATGGCCACCCCCGTTAGTGTGAAGACGCTGATTATTATGGAATAGGCAACCTTCGAGGCCCAGAATTCGCCCGCGAGATCACGCAGCGTGAACTCGTCACGGGACGCCGAACTCGCTGCTATTTGATCCATTTGTCGTGCTGGCTCTAGACGAACTGCAGGGGCTTTTACTATTGCCGATGGAAGCGGATACTACACGAAAATGGATCCTATCGATTATCTGCTAGCCATGGGGTCAACTGCCGGTAGTCGCTTCCGCTCAGGGCCGAGAAGGACTTCATGCGCCTGTCAGTCCGTACGTGCTCGTGATTAATGTCGGCTACTCGCCGATACCCCTGTCCAACGCTTAGCTGATCCGTCACATTATCCATTCAGATACATGCCCTTGGATTTCGCCTTCATATTGATCTCGCTGTGCCTAGTGCTGGCCGCCTACGTCAATGTCTCGCTTCACGAGCGAAGCTTCGTAAACGCGTTCACTCCCGCGCTCACGTTCCTCCTGCCCGCTGACTACCTCCTGGAGCTCTATCATCTCTGGCTGTTCGGACCTTCTGCGTCACACTTTGCCTATGCGCTGATTTACGCCTGCTACGCAGGTACCTTCTGCGCCTTTACGCTAGCGTACACGACGGTCGATCTGCCGTCCTTTCGTCTCCCATTCAGTGCGCCCAGCGGTACGGGAAGCCGCTACTCCTCCTACGTGATGTTGGCCTGTGCGTTGGCACTCTACGCACCCATTCTCATCCAGTTCAAAGGGCACTTAACGGATCCTCGGCGGATATACGAGCTCACCCGCATTGGGACTGGCACCTATTTCTTCCTCTCAGCAACTCTTTGCTACCTTGCCCTTGTGATCTTCCTTTTCAAACGTCGCCTTAGTACGGCCGAGACGACTGCATTCAGCATCATCTGCATGTTGTTCCTGTGGCTGCACGGCAGTAAGAATCAGATGCTGCTTGTCGTTTTCATACTGACCACCTATTGGGTCTATGTTCGCGGCTGGCGGGTTTCTTTCCCGAAGTTCCTTGCATTCGGCAGCCTGCTCGGCGGACTCGGAATCGGCCTGTTCCTCATTACGAGTCCGATGCTCATCTTGGGCCAGGAAGGACTCAGAGGAATCGCCTCCTACAGCGACTACACGCGCAACGGCATGCTCCTCATCGACTCCGGCCTGGGTCCGACCTACGGAACGTTGACCTTGCAGAACGAGCTTTACTCATTCATACCAAGGCCCCTGTTTCCAGAGAAGCCGCGCGACTTCGGATCGCTCTATCTCGCGGAGTACTTCTACCCCTATCAATTCGAGAGAGCGCAGGGTGCTCCTGCGTTCAGTTACGGAACCGAGCTGGCCGATTTCGGACCGCTTGCACTGCCCCTACTCGTGTTACTGAATATCCTCGCAGGAGTGGCCTTGCGGCTGTTCATGAACAGCCTGCGTCGCTATAAGGATCCCGGTAGCTTTACAATGGTCCTGTTCGCGATGGGCCTATCCATCATCCCCATATCAGCCAACTTTCTACTACCCGAGAGCATGCTCTTGGGTATCATCGTCAACGCGATGCATTCATTCAGGCTTCCGGCGCGGCCTTCTACAGATGAAAGCGCGGACATTCACGCACCCGCCGAGTGAACTCGCCCCTCATCGCGCTGTAGATCGCGCAGTTGCACAAGCGCCCATACGGTCGAGACGGTAACGGCGGCGCCGCAGAAAATGAGGGCTGGGATCGCCGTTCCATATATGACGACCAGCGCCACGGGTGCAATGTTGCAGGCGCCCATCGCTGATCCGACCCATTGCCTGAGCGCGTCGTCGCCGTGAGCCAGATGCCCCTGGAATGCTGCGAAACAGAAATACTCGATCACGAGGCGACCTGCCCAGGTCGTCGCGATGCCAGCCAAGCCGAAGTGCGTGCCGAATTGGAACAAGGCCCAGAAATAGAGCGGTACCTCCACTAAATGCATTAAGGTGATGGGCTTTGCCAGTCCCCGCGCATTCACTGAAGCGAGCGACATCATGTTGAACGATTGGAATGCGACACCAACCAGGAAAATACGCACCAGCAAAGTGCTGTGGACTCTGAATGCGCTACCGAGCCAGAGACCGAGCACGGCCGGTGTCGCAATTGCACCAACCACGAAGATGATACCTAGGCCCGCGCTCAGTAACGTGGCCAGAGCGACGTAAAGGCGCCCAAATACAATCTTGTTGCCGGCAAACCGCGCCAGTGATGGAAATACCACGGTGACGGCCGAGTTCATCGTGATCATCGCCCGACCGAGCAGCTCCAACGGCACATTGTAGAATGGAATCTCTGCCAGACCGAACATCCTCACCAACAGCGCGCGATCGCCGTATACGATACCAGCGCCCAGGATATTCGAGAGCACCGTCCAGAACGAAAACTGCCTGAACTCGGGTTGGGCTTTGAAGCTCACGGACGCCCACGGGAATCCCTCTGCCCAACTGCCAAATGCGGCCACGCCAAACGCCACGAATCCAACGACTCGGCAGGCGACTGCGCCGGCGACGATCGCCGCGAGATTGACCGTCCAATATGACAGCATTAGGGGCAGAACGTATGTGCCAGTCCCTACTGCCGCTTGCATCACGCTGATCGCGAAGAATCTTTCTCGTGACTCCAGCACCGATCGAAATACGGAAGTCAGTCCACCGAATGGGATGGCCGCCGCAAGAAGGATCAGGCACTGCCTGAGCACCTCATGCTCCTCGGGCCGCGCTTTGATCCAGTTATTCGCAAGGGCCGAAGAGAACACGAGCCCGAGGACGCAAAGTAATAGAGCGAAACTGCCCAGGTAGAGAATCGACTGCACGGTTATTGAAGCCGCCCCCTCCACGTCGCCTCCGGAAAAGGCGCGGGCGGCGAATCTTACGGTTGCGCGCCCAAGCCCAAGATCGAGAAACGAGAAGAGTCCCAGAACCGAGAGGGCGATGGAAAAAATGCCAAATCCCGTCGCTCCGATATTTCTGTAGATCAAAGAAACCGAAACGATACCGGCGATCATCGGTGCAAGTTGACCGCCAATCTGTAACGCTGTGTTCGCTGACAGCCGCCGAAGATGCAGCGCAGCGCCACGCGAGAGCAGGCTGCTACCGGTCTGCTTCGGCGTCATTGAGAAGTATGGCGCAGATTTCTTCGCCAGAATTCCGGTTCCGAAGCCACTTGAGCTTGGCGAGCAAGGCGAGCGTCGGTCTGAGTAGCCTGCTCTGAACCTTTTGCCCAACCGACAGTTCAGCTTCTCGGAACGATTTGTTTCGTTCGATGAATCGGCTCGCCAAAAGAATGCCATCAGCCGCCGCGGCAGAGGTGAAGCAGCGTGACACCGAAAATCCGGCCCTCCGCGCGCATGCCTGCAGAGCATCGAGGGTGAATATATGAAGATGCCGCGGCGGCTCCAGGCCTCGCCATGCTGGTCCGTATCTACGCGACCCGAAGCTGTCGGCATTCGGAGTCTTCAGGACCAGCAAGCCTCCGGGCTTCAGGAGCGCACGGCACGTAGAGAGAAATGAAACAGGATCCGGCACATGCTCGATGACATGACTAGCAGTGATGACATCGTAGGCGGGCCCGCCAGCCTTCACGTTCTCGATCGTTCCTACGCGCACGTCCAGGCCATAGGTCCTTCGCGCAGCCTCGGCGGCTACGGGATCAAAATCGACTCCGGCAACCTGCCATCCTCTTCTCTTCATGGCAGCCAGAAAGGTGCCGTACCCGCACCCGACATCCAACAGCCTGCCCCGAGGCACGTCCTCAATAAACATCAGCTCTGAGCGACGCCGCTCGGCCGGAATCCCAGTAAGCCAGAGAGCGACATCCATCACAAACCTATAGAGGAATCTACCGCCCGCGTACAGTGCAGGCCTAGTCTCTACACCGTGGGTATAGTAGCCCTCATAGGCCGCAGGCAGGTCTTCCGCCACTGGCATCGGATCGAGCCACAGCAGTCCGCAAACGGGATTTGGACACATTTTCATGGACCACTTTCCCGGCGCATAGAAGACCGCGTCAGTGAGATCACGGTACAGAATGTCTCCGAGCGAG
>JBAVDD010000328.1:0-2005 GCA_049587035.1 Acidobacteriaceae bacterium
CGCACCGAGTCATGCCGTGCTGAACCTCACAACAGTACGGAAGGTCAGCTAGTCCTGGCCGCGCAACTACAAGACTATGACTCCTGCGTGGGCCAAGTGCACATCGACACGGCGAACGCGAGCTTTGCCCGAGTAGCTATCGGTACATGACTCGTGTCTCGTGGGCTGTAGCCCGGACGCCGAGCTTCCTAAGCTCCCTTGTGGCCGCCGGTCTGTACGCCTTGCTTCCGCCAGCGCGCCCAAACCGATTGCAAGGCTCCGAGACTCGGCATCCATTGATGCTCAGTCTCGGCGATCGCGACCTCCCCTACCACTGGCCGGCCGTCTTTGTCTCGTGCAAAGGGCGAGTAGTAGCTTCGCAGTCGTCCATCAGATGTGGCTACTATGACCGCCAGTGCCTCGCGCCGGTCGATTCGTTCGCTAGCCCGCTCCATCGTGGGGGTCAGACCCTCGTCAGGGAGCGGAGCCATCCATACCTCGTTCATCACGATCACGATGTCGGCACCCAGCCGATCAACTTCGTCTGCAAGACGTTGGAAAGCCATGTACTTCTCGGCCTGGTCCTCGAATCGAAAGCCAACCACAGTGAGTGGCCGGAAGTCGTCGGTAAAGAGAAAGGCATACGGTAGGTGGTAGCCGTCATGCACCAAGGTTCGGCGCGCCACAGACATCCATCGACTGCCCCAGTCGAGGGCGTCTTCGCCTTCTTGATGCTCGACGGCTTTTGACCCAATCGTCAAGTCCTTCATCCGCTGCTCGTACCACTCGTTGTCATCCTGTCGGTCGAAGCTGATCGGGTCCGCCTGGAGCGTCAGGAGTTCACCTGTGCGCAGATTGAGATGAGCAGTTCGATCCGCGTCTGTAATCACCATACATGGCAAGCGGCCACCCAGCTGATCGACGCGAACGTGACGCCCGCCGTGCGTCTCTCCGCCGAATGTACGCATCTGGAACCCAAGCCGTTCATGTGCCTCGGCAAGGAACGTGGCGAGGACGCCATAGCCATGGGCGCATACGTCTGTGAGCTCGTGATGCCGAAGATTCTTGGACACCCAACGACGCTCAATCCGCAGTAGCCCGTGCTTCCGAATCTCTAGCGGGATTGTGTCGGCCGGGAAGGTGCTAATCATCTCCTCCGGACCCACAAACGGTGAAACGTCGAACTCGCTGTATGGACCCGGAAGCCAACTCGCTACAACCTCAACGCGGGCGGTACTTGCCACCTCAAGGTCTCCGACCTTCTCGACATGGTTGCGCGCGTCCTTCAACCAGGCCATAATTGGATCGCTCCGCATTTTGTCCTGCCAGTCGCCATACCAGCGATCAAAATCCTCTATAGCGGCCTTCCGTCTTTGCACCATGAAGGTGACCTGCCGGAGTGTGACGAGTAGCTGGTTCAGGACGAGGACGAACTCATCAGGATCAGGGTAGGCAGCGACAAGTCGATGCCACAGCTCGTGGCACTGATGAAGCCTGGTATGGGCACTCTCAAGGGGGCAGCTCTTCTCGGGCTTGAGCAGCTGCTTCGGTGACGCCGTCTCCATAGCTACATGCTTGCACGCACGAGCAAGAGCCGAATCCCACAAGAGTCTGGGCGTCGGAACGATCCACGGGCGGGAGAGCTGCCAGATCGCTGACACGCGGCTGACACGGCGGGCGGCGTGTACCGCGTGGGCGCCGGATCGGACCTTTGTTGGGTGTTCGCGGAGATAAATCTTCGGTGGGCTTGTCCCATTTAGGGGGCTAAATCGACCTTACTGGGATGCCCGACCCGCTCGGAAAAAGTCTCGCCTCGCTGTACCGCCAGGGCACCAAAAGGGACCTTTCTTTAGTGGAAGGGCTTGTGAGCCCTGAGCCACCGCCGGCCATCTGCATATGACTCATTCCAACGCCTATATCAAGCCTGCTCACCTTTCAAACCGGACGCTCGAACGTTGGCTGATCGAACCTCAGCGGCCGACGCGCGAAGCCCTGGGTGTTCTCGACCATGTGCTCTCGATCGTGG
>JBAVDD010000329.1:0-5238 GCA_049587035.1 Acidobacteriaceae bacterium
TTGCTATACGCCGTGGGGCTCCCACCCGGCAGCCCCAGCAGAGCTCGCCGATACTGCTCCACGCCCGTAATCGTCTCCGTCTCACCAGACACCGGCACATTGTTCGCATCCAGTACCGGAGCCGTTCCGCCGCCAAACGTGTACGACCCATTGAAGCTCGTCGTCAGTTGCTGATGCTCGTCATACAGCATGAACTGCGTGCCAAACTTCATCGTGTGATGCTTTGTCGTCAAGATCGCATCATCATCGGCCTCGATGTTGAACTCCTTCAGCCGCTGCTGCCCAATCGTCGCGCCCCCGCCCGTAAACGCGCCGGCAACATTCACCTGCGCGGCCGCGGAGTTCGGCACATCCGTCTCACCATCAAACCGAAAACTAGCCCGCGCCTCATGCATCAAATGTGTAGACACCGTAGTGATGTCACTTACCCGAAACATATGCTCATACGTCCCGCTGTCGTACCCACCCTCCTGCAACGTAGCTCCACCCACGCCAACATTCTGCAGGTGATTCACATTCGCGCTGTACGTCGCGATGAACGTATTCTTCATCCCCAGCTGCCAATCCAAACGAGCCGTTCCCAACCACAACCGCTGCGGCGCCGCCACATTCTCATTCGTCGCAACCTCATCGCCCGCGCCATCCAATGTCACTGCATTCACCACCGCAAAGTTATCAATGCTGCGATGCTCCAGCGACAAAGCAAAGTCGCTGCCTTTCTTGCGAATCGGCCCCGCCAGCTCAAACCCATACCGCTGCTTGCCAATCGGCGAAGAGCTAGTCGAGAAAGGATCGCGCGCGTTCTCCCAAGAACTTCCATTCGTCATAAACACCGCGCCGTGATACGTCTTCTGCCCCGGCTTTGTATACACCTCAATCCGTCCACCACCAAACGGAGGCTCGCGATACTGCGCCGAGAACTGGTCCGGATTCACCTCGATATACGCAATCGAACTCTTCGGCGGCAGCGCGCTCGATCCCTGGAACCCATCCACCGAGATCGTCGCATTCGCAGGACTTCCACCCGCCGCCGCCGACAACTGCTGTAGCTCGCGCTTCAAATCATCCGGATCATCCGCCAGCGACTGCAACCGGCTCCCCGCAATCGTCTGCGTCGGTCCCTCTGTATTGACGTTCGTAGCCGCCCCGCCCCCACCCGTCACATCCACCTGCGTCTCCACATCCTTCAACTTCAACACCAGCCGAAGATCGCCACCATGCGGCGCGCTCACGGTCTCTTCCGTCCGAGCAAACCCATCCTCGCTAGCCGCAAGCCTGTGCCGCCCATCGCTAACGCAAGCAAACTCAAACCGCCCGTCCGAATCACTCGCCACCCGCCGCCGCCCAGCGAGCACCACCGCAGCTCCCGGCACCAGCGCCTGCGTAACATCGCGCACACTGCCATGCAACGTCGTACCCTGGCACGCACTCTGCGCAAAAGCATGGGGGATCGCAAGCGCGGCAACTGCCGCGACGGCAACAAGGTACTGCTTCATATGGCCTCATCTGGCGGACGTCAAACAGACGTCTGCGGACGAACGTGCCTGCACCATGCGCATCGCCACACCATCCTGAATGACCAGGCAGCGAGCACAGCAAGCAACGAAAGAGACTCCGCAAAATTCTCTCTACATCCCCATACGCAACCCCACGCGCGAAGGTTCCGTCGCACTACGCTCTCCCCTTCGCATTTGCCTTTTTGTTTGTCATCCCGCAGGGATCTGCAGTTGCACTTGCTTTTGTTTTAGCTTTTGTCGTTGCACTTGCTTTTCTATCTGTCATTCCGAGCGCAGCGAGGAACCTGCTTCTCGCGTGCGCAGCAAGCGCCCGTTCTCCCTAACCAATTCCCCCAGCCGCAGTCATACACTCAAACCACGAGCTCCCAACCATGCGACCGCACCGCGCCATCACGCTCATCCTCGTACTACTCGCATTCGCGTCCCACACCCCCGCGCAAACCACCCCAAACTTCCACCTGAACGTCGCGGTCGACGAAGTAGTCCTAACCTTCCACGCGGCCGACGCCCAGGGTCTCCCCGTCAACAATCTAAAACTCTCCGACCTCACCCTCCTCGACAACGGCAACCCACCCGCGCGCATCCTCGACTTCCAACTTCAGCAAAACTTCCCCATCCGCGCCGGCATTCTCATCGACACCAGCGGCTCCATGTCCTCACATCTCTTCCGCGACCAATCCATCGCCACGCAATACGGGCAACACCTACTCCGCCAGCAAACCGACCAGGCCTTCGTCACCAACTTCGATCGAGCCTCGCGTCTCGCTCAAGCCTGGACCAGCAACCCCGCCACGCTCACCACCGGCATCCACAACATAACCCGCGGCGACCCCATCGGCGGCACCGCACTCTTCGACGCCCTCTACGCCGCCTGCCGCTACCAGTTCGGCGCCATCGACCACCGCACCACCGGCAACCTCATCCTTCTCTTCTCCGAAGGCGCCGACAACGCCAGCTTCCTCGACCTCCAAACCGCCGTCGATATGTGCCAGCAAACCAACACCGCCATCTACGCCTTCAGCTCCGACGCACACGACGGCTCCTTCCAACCCGGCACCGCAACGCTCGCTCAACTCACCAAACAAACCGGCGGCGCACTCTTCTACGACAACGCCTCACCGGCCGCCATCTTCACCGATCTCCGCACCATCGAAGCCAGCCTCCGCAACCAGTACCGCCTGGTCTTCCGCCCCGCCAACCTGCAACACAACGGCTCCTTCCACACCCTCACCCTCGAAACCCCGGACCGCGTTTCCACCCTCACCATCCGCTCCGGCTACTACGCCCCAAAGCCCAAACGCGCACCCAAGCCCGCACCACCATCACCCAATCGCTGACACACCGCATCTCCGCACACACCGCATCCACCCTGCTATCCTCTCCCTGAAATTCCGAGGCGCTCCATGACTCAATCCAACACCGGCATCGGCAACGTAATCGAAAACCCAGACCTGGTCTCCATGGCCATGGCGTACTCCCGCAGCCGCATGCTCTGCGCCGCCGCGCGCCTCGGCATCGCCGACGCAATCGCAGACGAAACCCGCGACATCACCTTCCTAGCCGAAGCCTGCCACGCCGATCCCGACGCGCTCTACCGCCTCCTCCGCGCCCTCGCCGCCCTCGGCATCACCGAAGAAGCCACCCCCGAGCACTTCTGCCTCACGCCCTTCGGCCAACCCCTGCGCAAAGACGCACCGCAATCCGTCTGGCCCTCCGTAGTCTTCTGGTCCGATCTCCTCGCCGACAGCTGGTCCTTCCTCACCGACTGCATCCGCACCGGCAAGCCAGCCCAGGAGATCCGCGACCCCAGCATCCCCTCCCGCTGGTCGCAGGACCCCGGCGCCAGCGACATCTTCCGCGCCGTCATGGGCACCGCCCCAGCAGAAGACTACGCACCCATCGCCGCCGCATATGACTTCTCGCAAGCCAACGTAGTAGCCGATCTCGGCGGCGGCGGCGGCTCACTCCTCCTCGCCGTCCTCGCCCGCTACCCGCACCTGCAGGGCATGCTCGTAGATCTCGACGAAAGCATCGACGCCGCCCGACCCCGCTTCGCCGCCCATCCAGACATCTCCGACGACCCATCCGCGCGCACCAAGCTCATCGCCGCCGACCTGATGCAATCTGTCCCCACCGGCGCCGACATCTACATGATCAAGCACGTCCTCCACGGCCACCGCGACCCCGGAGCCGTCGCCATGCTAAAGAACATTCGCGCCGCCATGTCTCCCAACAGCACGCTCCTCATCATCGAGTTCATCCTCCCCACCATAGTCCAGCACGCCGATCCCCAGTTAGAAGGCCATCTCATGAGCGACCTCAACATGCTGGCCGTAACCGGAGGCAAAGAGCGCAGCGAGCACCAATGGAAGCAACTCCTCGAAGCTGCCAACTTCACCTTCCGCGCCGTCCACCCCGTCAGCGGCAACCAACCCAACGCCCGCAACGTAGGCATCGTCGAAGCGACGCCCATTTAGACACACCACCGTGCAGAGATCCAAGAATCCGAAGTGGCGAGCATTCCCTGTTTGACCTTATTTCCTCTAACCGCCTCTAATCGGCCATCTTCACTTTTTGTTGGCCGCATCCGTCAGGTCTTGCGCCATCCCTCTCAACAATCCCTGGGCATCCTGCGTCGATATAGCGTTGAGGTCTTTGAGATCGCCGACTGTGCTGAGTTGCTTCTGATTGTTAGCGAAGCCGCTTCCCTCTCCATTTCGGGCCGCCCCGAACCGTTCCTCCGCATGCATCGCGCTAAAGTCCGTGGAACAGCAGATTTGGAGTTCGGAACGTATGTTGCTGAGGCTAGAATCCCAACGGCTATAGTCTGGCCGCTGGATCAATAGGGCGTGTACCTTATCCTTCAAGTCTTGGGGCAATGGATCAGAGTCCTTGGCTTCTGGATGTTCCGCACGCCATTTAGTTATTACCCCATCGCGCCCTGTAAGACGATTTTGCGCTGCCTTGTTTTGTTTAGCGAGATCAGCAATCACTGTATTGGCATCCACAGCTGCAGTACGAAACTGCGCTCGCTGGGCGTCATCGAATGCTGGCTGTTCGGTTGTAGTGTGCGGCGGCGCACTGGAACCCGTGAACGACGTTGCAATCGGGGTAGCCGGGCGACTAGGTGCAGACGAGGGGTGTTGACTCGCCGCATCCGCAGTAACCGCAACTTGAGTAAAAAAACGCCTAGCCTCTTCGAATCCGTCCTTCTGGGCCTTGGATAGGCTAGCCGGGTTTAATGAAGCCACGGCAGGATCTAGTTTCTGATTCCCTTCTTGTTGCAAGTTATAGATTTTCCTAAATACCACTTCGTCTCGTTGACTTCTCGCATCTGCGGCCTGCTGGCTCTGATCATTGAGTATTCCGATCATTGCGGTAAAGACGAAAAGAACGAGTCCACCGATAACGAAGAATACAAGGTGAAGCCTCCTCCGCCTTTTGCTGACAGTTTCCGGAAGTGACTCAACTGTCAGCACTCCCGCATAAACGGCCAAGGCTATCTGTAAGAACCCTACGACGACGAAACAGACGAAGAGGCAAATACTCGGGTGCTGAAGCATCCAATGAAGTGGCGTCCAAAGCCAGTGGCAACGGAGCTTTAGGGGACCCGAGAGCCAGTTCCAATGCATTTTCAATACCTCTGCTTGTATGAGGAACCGATCCTAACACCACGGTCTATGAATCGCCGGCTCATCTATGGTTCGGCGTACCTTTCTCG
>JBAVDD010000330.1:0-8835 GCA_049587035.1 Acidobacteriaceae bacterium
GGCATACATCTTCCTAACACGGTTCGCAGCCGAAATAGCGGCCGCGACCTTGAGGAAAAGATGGTTGACACAGCGCTCTCCGCTGACGTGGTCGCGACCGCTTATCGCGAAAGGGCAGATTGGATAATGGTCGTCACAGAAGATGACGACCTAATACCAGCAACCTACATCGCCGAGGCAGTTCTCGACGGCAGTGGAGCGCAAGTTGTGTTACTTCGGCAGCGAAGCCAAACGAGCATGATGGATCTAGGTGGCATACTCAGGACTGGCTAATATGAATCGAGAGCAACTCCTTGCTGACCTAGCACCGTTTGCCGATATTGGCGATAGTGCAGTGAAAATTTCCGAACAAGCCAAGAAATTTATCGTTCGCCTCACGCGAGAAGGGCGCGAATTGAAGGTAGTAGTCGACAAAGAGTCAGGAAAGATCACCGGAACCTGGGGAAAATTGGAGCGCAGTTTCGCGAATCTCCACGCGATGCTAGCGTCGGATATCTTTGCAAATCTTCGCCGCTGGGCTGACGCGCAGCGCGAGCTGTTACGCCGTGAAACGCCTTCCCCTGACAAACTATTACCAACCTACGGCGTTACGCATGGCGGCCAGCCACTTCAATCTATTGAAGAATTTGACGAGTTGCTTGGCACTGCACAGCGACCTGATGATACAACAGAGGTTCTGCTGATCGACGGCCCCGCCGGAATTGGCAAGACGAACCTAATACAGCAGTTAGCTCTCCGAAGAGCGGAAATCTTTAAGACAAGCAGCAAGCCAGTAATCCTGCACGTTAAGAGCCGCGGTAGGGTGTTGTCAAACCTCCAGGATTTAATGGCTTTCAGCTTGCAGACAATACGTTCATCAATTACGTACGACCAAGTCCCGGTTTTGGCTAAACACGGCCTGCTCGTCATAGCTATCGATGGTTTTGATGAGCTGGCCGATCCAAACGGATACGAGATGGCATGGGCGCAGCTAGGGGAACTGGTCACGTTTCTCCGAGGAAAGGGCACTCTGATCCTGGCGGGACGGGACACGTTCATCGGGCGAGCGCGTCTGCTGAAGAGCGTCGCCGCGCTTCGCGAAGGCGTAGATGTCGTTAGTAGCGTGACGCTAAGGGCGCCGACACCGGCACAGGCGAAGCAATGGCTCACAAAGCGTCAGTGGACGGAAGCGAACTTCTCCCTTCCGTCAATCGCGGTACTCTTGGAAGAGGATTCATTTGCTTTAAGGCCGATATTCTTAAGGATTATCGCAGACTATGTTACGCCGAAGGAACTAAAAGACAAACACGAGAGATACCTTACTCCGTTGCTCGTAAATCAAATGGTCCGACGTGAAGCCCGTCTGTTTGGGGCACCTGTCGAATCCGTGATGACTCACACCGAGCTGGAGAAATTCCTCTTTGAGTTTCTTCGAGAGGTTGCCCGGCAAATGGCGGACTCGCAGACTGAGTCTCTAGATGCAAGCGAGATCTCCTGGATTAGCGAGATTGCTCTGGGGGAAGGCAAGTCTGCAGAAGTAGTGGGACTAATTCGAAATCGCGCCAGCGTAGTTGCGTTTTTTATTAACGATGAAAGGCCTGGATACAAGACTTTCATACATTCCTACTTGCTGGACTACTTCGTCGCGATCGTCGCCATTGAGGCGCTAGCGAAAAGCGACGTACCTAAGTTCATTCGGCGCAATCTGCTCGGATCAGAGTTTCTGTCCATCTTCGCGGACGTTGCGGCCGAAATGGCCATATCCTCTCGGCCCGTGTTCGAAGCCTTTTGGTCGTATGCATCGACATTACCGCTATCCTACACGAGCACCGACCGCGGACCGAGGAATGTAGGCGCTTTGGTTTTTGCTTCTTTGTCAGTAGTTACGAGGGAGGAAGGGTCGGTCAAGCTGCGCGAGTTCCATGTAGATGACGCCGTCATCCGGGGAACATGTTCCGGAGCCGACCTTATTACTTGCGAAATCAATCAACTCGACTGTAGGGGAGCTGATCTCTCGGCGCTGACTTGGGTGGACTCTAAGATCCAGAACCTACTAGCAGACGATGCGGTGTGCGTTTCACCGTCATTTCCGGTGCCGACGAGGATCACTCTGCCGACCGGAGATCAGCTCTCTGGCGCAGATGAAGTCGGCGAGTGGCTAGATAAGCATGGTCGCAATCCAGAAGTGACGGTAGCGAGCGGCCTTGCACCTCAGGCACTGAAGAGCAAGCCCATCTATAAATTGCTTATCAGAGCCGCTCGCATGCGGCAGTATTGGATGCGCAGTGGGGGTGACGATTTCTACGCAATCAAGATTATCAACGACCCTAGTTGGGAATCTCTGAGCAAGGTTCTAGCCAACCACGGTTACCTTCGGGAGGAAACTCGCACGGCATCTGGGCGGGCATCTAAGTTCTACCACATTAGACACCGAGAGAGTATTTTGGCCGAGTCGCCGAATGATCAGAACCTTAAAGAACTCTTCGACGACCTAATGAAGGCATGAGGATGAATGAGAATCTGCTTCTCGTACCTTTCGGTCTGAATCCAGTCCTCCTTGAAAGCCGGCCCGTCCCTCCGGCGACTGTTCTGTTCGTCTCAACGGTGTTCGTCGGCAGACGGCGCGGTCGCACTGCCCAGGTAACTTGAGACCTTGACTGGTCAAGTCGCGTAGGATATACGAGTCGAGTTAGGCTCTGGAAGCAGGGCGAGGTTTCGCTCCATGAATAAGAACCGCGGATTGCGGAAGAAATATCGGGAACTGCGAGCGAAAAATTTTGCGCGTAGCCGCGCGGCAGGCGTTCCAGTAGGCGAAGGCGGCGAACCTGCGCCGTTTGTGCCGCCGAGCCGAGGGGCTGCGAAAGCATATCGAAAAGCAGCCCGCGGAGTCGCATGGCTAAATGGCCGTCGGGTAATCGCAAAAACTGGTAGCAAACGGGCTCCCGGCTCCTTCAAGAATGGAAAGCATCGGTGAAACGGGCAGCCGGGAGGTTCGCTCTTACCCTCGCGCAATGTCTCTTCGACTTCCTCTCGGCTTCCTGGCCGGAACTCCCACCTCTCGCCTTCAGGGATTGGCGAGATCTCCGCCAGGATGCAGGTACGGTCAGGTAGGTTTGTTGCGGCGACAGGTCGCCACACGTTAGTGCCTTCCTCCAGCAGCCGCACGTATATCTGTGTCATGTACTCTTGTAAAAGTGCGAATCCGACGTGCCCTCGTTAGAGTCCGGGCACGATAAAACTATCCATGTAGCGCCTCACATACCCGGCTGATATATCCCCTCGCGGGTTGAAGACACGGTAGACAGGCGCGAAGAGCCGCGCCACCACTTCAGGAGCGTCGGCCGCAACTAGGCCGAATGCTACGCAATCATACTGCCTGCGCCAATCGGTCGACGCGATGTAAATATCCGATTGGTAGCGCTCATGCGTGGTAACCCGCCTTCCTTTCAGCCCGAACCATTCGCATTGGAAGCAGATATCGCTGACATTTTCGAATTCTTCGGCAAATGCCCGCGCGTGCCTAACGACTTCCATGATGTCTCGGATATGAATGCGCGGATCGAACCACTTGCCACCTTCGGGTATATCAGGTGGCGACTGCTCATAAGTGTCTTCCTCGAAAGGCCGAATGATGGTGGCTCGACCATCAAGGGCGATGCGCCAGAACTCGCCGCGGTCGGAGTCCCCTCGAAAGGTGTTTGCCTCCAAAAAGTCCGTGTCTCCGCCGTCAATCGCCGCATCACTGTTGAACTTAGGGCCAATCTCCTTCCTTGTAAACGGATAGAACATGCTCCGGCCATAGCGCACAGTGTCGCGTACAGCTGCGTTGAGTTTCTGTACGAGCAGAAAGGCGTCTTTCGCCGCGATGCGTTGCTCCTCGCTATGCGCGATCATGTAAGAGAACTGCACGAAGTTCTCAGCCAAAGGATAGCGGGTTTTCGCCTCAGCGATACTCGCCGCCACGCGCGCGGGGTGTTGAGCCGATACGTGCCACGTCTCAAGTCGCTTTCGCGTCGTCTCGGGCGGTGATTCCCTGGAGCCCACGCCCGACATAACGGCCGAGAAGAGGGCGAGCATTTCATCTCGGCTTGCCAATACGCAGCGCCGTATGATCTTTTGCCAATGTTCCGGCGTCGATGCGGGCACACTTTCGGGTTTCGCTGTCCGGATATAAACGACGCCCGAATGGATGCCCTGAACAGCCCCCTTCGGATCCTTCGGGCCATCGGCTTTTGCGATGACCGGACTCATGCCGTGCGTGGGTATCCAGACAACCGGATGTTCGACGCCTTGACACTCGGGGAACAATACATCGCACTGAAATTTAGGATGGAGGTACTTTTCGATGATACCCGCGAAAACGTCATGACCGTATGCGGTCCTCACATCGTTCTTGCGGGCGCATCGCGTCCCGTCTTTGTTGAACCCGAACACGAGATAGCCACCGCCGTGATTGGCGATCGCGGCCAGATGCTTCGCGCATTTGGCGCGGGCCACGTGATCGGCAGTGCTGAGATCCACCCACGACTTCAGCTCGAGCGTTTCCCGCTCGGCAGGCGATTCCACCAAGTCCTGGATCTGGCTGATCTTGGCGGCAAAAATGCTCATAGTCGGCCCATTATAGGGTCACAAAAATAGAGGACGCGAGGACTTGTGCTCTGGCAATTAACTTCGTCTGCTGGAACCGCTGGCTTCTGTGGCCACAGCTCGAGGTGTCACGTAATCTCCAGAAGATCGAATAATACTACGTCTACATAACGCTTTATCTGGCGCACTTCTTGCGCAGTCTGCGGTACGTGCGTAGCGACTGAGGCCCGGTTTTGGATAGCTCTGGTGAGCGCGCCCGACATCTCATCGATGAGGTCAAGCGACCTTGTTGTTGCCTCTCGTTGAGTATCGTTGCGCCGACGGCTTCGCAGTACAAAGCCAACCTTTTGCTTTGTAGTTGGTCGCGTCTGATTCGGTTCAAGCTTGAATCCCTGTTCTGCCATGACTGTCTGATCCGGCGCCAAGTGGTCGACCACCTCGCGCAGGCATTCACGGAATTCGGTAGCGGTGCCGCGGTACGATGCGCGCGATTTTTGGGCAAGATCGGCCATCCCCTGCTTGTAGGATTCGGCCGCGGGCGGCACGGCGCGCTCAAGCGTCTGCAGAAGGCGCGTTTCCTCCTGGCTGAGTACCAATAGGTCGGGCTTGTTGGCGGATGCGGTTTTCGTTAGTGCGGCCAATGTAACCTCCATCAGCCGCTGCCGCACCTCCTGCAACGCCTTTTCGTAGCTCGCCCGACTCCTCTGGTTTTCGTGTGCAATGCGAAGCAGGTGCTGCCACGCGGTATCGAGCTCTAGTAGCTGAGCGGTTTCTCCAAGTGCAGCGACAAGTTCAGGTCGCCGTTGCCCAAAATATCTGGTCGTGAGTAAGACAGCAGTGCCTTTGGTGGGCCCGACGCGAACAGTCGTCGACTTTCCGCGACGGAGTAGCGCTGCGAACTCATCGACGTCGTCGAGCAGCTCGCCTGCCATTCGCAGCTTCCGCTACCTGCGTGCTGCGCGCTTTGCCTTTTTGGGTCTACGCGGACGGCCGCCGGCGGCGCTTTGCCCTCGGGGCATCGCGTGTACGACTAGGTTGTAGCCCACCGGATTAAGGCGGAACTCGCCTCCACCTGCGGAATCGAAGTAGCCTGCAGCCTTTGCATTCAGAAGTGTGGCACGTGGCTGGCGCGGCAGGGGGAAGCGCGCGATTTTGAAGTAGCGACGAATATCTTCGGTCGTCACCGTGGACTTACGCTCAGGCAGCGGTGCTACCTCGGCAAGATAGTAGGCGACGAGAGCCGCCATTTCATTCACGGATCGCGGCTTTTTTGTGTCCTTTAGCTGCTCAATATGCACACCTTCCGCGCCGATCGCAGGAGTCGCAACACTCGCAGGCACGACTGTGCTGGTGCCCTGAATGCTGGCACTGGAGTGCAATTGGATCGACAGGCGCTTCAGAACATACTCAAGAACGTTCGCCCGGACATCGAACGGCAACGGCTCAAGCGCTCCGAGAACGGTGCGAATGGCCGCGATTTCCTTGTCTACGGGATCTGCCACGGCAAGCACTCCAGGACATTGGGGCGAGGAAGCTTATCACCAGCATGTGTACCACGATAGTTGTGTAGGTTGGTGATGTGATCCGATGGATGGATTCGCGAGACTTGGACTCGCTCGTTTCTCTCGGTTGGCAGGTCAGAAGAGGTCCAATTGACCACCTACGCTTGCCCGTCTTGCTTGCTCTTCCCGTTTCTCCTCGTGCGCATTCAGCCTTTGAGACGCCGCGGTAACCGCGTCCCGCGGTGACGAGTCATCGGAGCGCGGCGAATCACGCTTGCCTACGCGCAACCTGTCGAGGTAATCCGCCCAAGCCTGCATCATCATCTTGCGCTCTGCGAGTCGCTCGGCTCGGTTATACGCGGCCCGAACTTTGTTCCGCTCCGCGTGCGCCATCTGCAGTTCGATCAGGTCGGGATGCCAACCGAGCTCATTGAGGCACGTGCAGGCCATGGCCCGGAATCCGTGTCCCGTCATTTCATCACGCGCATACCCGAGGCGTCGCAAGGCGCCGTTCACCGTATTTACGGACATCGGTCTATCCGAGGTGCGAAGGGACGGAAAGAGGTATCGGCCCTTGCCGGTCACGCAGCGGAGTTCTCGGAGGAGGGCGACCGCCTGGGATGCCAGCGGAACGATATGCCGCTCCCGCATCTTCATCCGCGCTGCCGGAACGCGCCATTCCGCCGATTGCAGGTCGATCTCGCTCCATTCCGCCGCTCGAAGCTCGCTGGGACGTAGAAAGACGAGAGGGGACAACTTCAGGGCGATCAGCGTGGTCGGATGCCCTATATAGTCGCCGATGGCGCGGAGTAGAGCGCCGATCTTCGCCGGCTCCGTGATAGCAGCCCGGTTCTCCACCACGACCGGCGCCAGCGCGCCCCGCAGGTCGGATGTGATATCCCGCGTCGCTCGACCCGTCGCGATGGCATACCGGAAGATCTGCCCGCAGCGCTGCAGGGCTCTGTGCGCAGTCTCGTTCATCCCACGGCTCTCGATCGGCCGCAGCACGGCCAGCACGTCAGGCGCCGTAATCTCAGCGATCGGCCGCGAGCCCAGGCGAGGGTAGACGAGCGAGCCCAGAATCCACCGCGCCTTGGCCATGGTGATCGGCGCCAGCCGCTCCGCCTGCATCTCCAGCCATTCCTCGGCAATCACCTTGAAGGTATCCGCCGTGGCGATCTTGACCGTCCGTCGCTGCGCACTCGGATCGATTCCCCGAGCAACGAGCTGTCTCGCTTCCTGCAGCTGTTCCCGCGCGTACTGCAGGGTCACATCCGGGTAGACCCCGAGCGAGATCCCTCGCTCCCTCCCATCGTACTTGTACTTGAACCGCCACCACCGCGACCCGTTCGGGTTCACCACCATATACAGCCCGCGATCGTCATAGACCTTGTATGCCTTCTCCTTCGGCTTGAGGCTCCGAATCTTCGCATCCGACAACATTGACGCCGCTCCACCAGCCCTTTGGGGTAACCGGGACTCAAACCGACCCGCCTTACCCCACTTTTCGCACCTCAGGCGTGTTATCATGCCCCTGGATGGCGGTAGACGGGCGTCGGCGTGTGTCGATGCGGAAACACTACGATTTCCTGTGTTTCCACGCAATGTTGGGATGTTGGAGGACGGGTTAGGAAGGTGGAGGTTGACCCCACCTGGTGCCCGGGGCCGGACTCGAACCGGCATGGGGTTGCCCCCGAGGGATTTTCTTACCAACTACAGCTTTCGCTGCTGCGTGATCGGGCGATCCAGGATCGCGAGGCGGCCACGCATTTGTGGTCTGGACTTTACCTTCACCCTGCCGTGCGACCTTGCGGAGCGCGCGGTTTAGGCGGGGGCCGTCAAGTCTCTACACTTTCCGCGCTGACCAGCGCGGCTTAGCTCGGTATTGCAGCCACCCTGACGTGCTGCTGGTTCACCGAATTTGACCCCATTCACGCCGGGCGTTTCCGCGCCGGGTGCTCAAGTTTTAAGTCCCTTGCGTCTACCAATTTCGCCACCCGGGCTAGGGGTGCGGGGGGATTCTACCGAAGTTGCGGAGGGGTAGGCGGGCCTGGGGGGTGGGTGGTGATAAGCTACTGAATTGGCGACACTTGCCGCTTTTTAGCGACCATTTCAGCCGTCATGACCGATTTCTGTCTCAAGGGGGAGAACGTCCATCTCTGGCGCGGTGACCATCATGTCCTGCGCGGGGTCCGGTTTCAGGTCGATGCGGGGGAATGCCTGCAGCTCACTGGGGTCAATGGAGCTGGCAAGACGACGCTGCTGCGCACGGCCTGTGGGCTCGCGTACCCGGAAGGGGGCGAGATCTCCTGGTGTGGGGAGAACATCCGTAAAGACCTCCATGCCTTTCACGCGCAACTCGCCTACCTGGGACACGAGCCGCCGCTCAAGGCGGAGCTGACCGCGAGAGAAAACCTGCACTACTGGGTCGGTGTCCGACGCCGACTAGATGGTCAGGAGCTCGACGGTGCGCTGCAGCGCGTCGGCGGAGATCAGTGGGCGGATCGTCCGGTGCGCACTCTCTCCGCCGGACAGAAACGCCGGGCGGCGCTCGCGGGACTCACACTGATGCAGGTTCCGCTCTGGTTGCTCGATGAGCCAACGACCAACCTCGATAGCGAGGGTCAGAAGCTCGTGGGCGCGCTGATCGAGGAGCATCTGCAGGCAGGAGGGCTCGCGCTCGCGGCCGTGCATCATGAGCTTGCCGTGTCGGCCGCCAACGGGCTGCGCCGGATGGAGCTCACGCTTGGGTAACTCGGGCACATTG
>JBAVDD010000331.1:0-3412 GCA_049587035.1 Acidobacteriaceae bacterium
GGCCTGAGGAGATCGGCGAGTTAAACGAAACTGCTAAATCCGAGTGCATTGGAAACGTGGATTGGGGCCTACAGGCCGCTATCCCTGTGACGTTATAATTTTACGTTCGGCGAACAAGAGGAGAGCCTGCCATGGGACGTCTTGTTAGTATGGAGCCGCGTCACCGTCAACCAACGAGGTTTCGGAACTCCGTGCGAAACTCCGTGGCCATTGCACGATGGACGGCGTTTGTGTCGCTGCTGACGCTGACGGTTTACATTGCAAGGGCGCAGAATTCTGGCGCGACGGACCCTGTTGCAAGCGTGAACCCGCTGATCGGCACAGGCGCCGGTCCGGGCGGCGGCATCAATCTTTTTCCCGGAGTCACAACACCCTTCGGTATGGTGCAGATCAGCCCCGACACAGAAGATCACGGCTTCGGCTATCACTACACAGATAGCGACATCGAAGGGTTCAGCATGACTCACATGAGCGGGGTCGGCTGCCCGAACGAAGGCGACGTGTTCTTCACGCCGACGACAGGGCCCGTAGTCACGCAGGCGGCAGATTTTCAATCGCCATACGCGCACAAGATGGAGAGCGCCGCGCCCGGTTACTATCAGGTTCAGTTGTTACAGTGGAACGTCAACGTGGAGTTGAGCGCCACCGACCACACGGGTATTGCGCGATTCACATTTCCTGCAGGCCACGCTGCAAACATTCTCGTTCCGCTCAGCCATACACTCAACAACACATCAGCGGCCTCGGTGCACCTTATCGGCGATCGCGAGATCGAAGGCTACGTAGAAAACCACGCCTTCTGCGGGAGCAAGAACACCTACAAGGTGTACTTTGTGATGAAGTTCAGTCGACCATTTTCATCCTTTGGCACATGGGCCGGTACCCATTACGGTGGCCCGGGTACGATCGCAGCTGGGAGCCGCTCGGCCGAACAGGCAGGCCATGATGAGTGGGTAGGCGCATACGCCACATGGGCGTCCGAACCCCGGTCCCAGATGGTGACCGCAAAGATTGGGATCTCCTATGTTGACCGGGCAGGTGCGGAGAACAATCTGAAGTCAGAGGCTGAGGCGAAGGATTTCTCCACCATCCGCAGCCAAGCCCATGAGGCATGGAACAAGGCGCTGAGCGTAATCGACGTCTCAGGAGGCACAGCCGACCAGCGGAAAGTGTTTTATACCGCGCTCTATCATAGCCTCTTGATGCCGACTATCTTCAGCGATGTGGATGGCCGCTATCTCGGCTTCGACGGCCAGATTCACGCTGTCACGCGCGGACATCAAATCTATGCCAACTACTCCGGCTGGGACATCTACCGCGACGAAATTCCGCTGCTCGCGATGATCGAGCCACGCCGCATGGAAGACATGGCCCGCTCGGTCGTCCTGATGTACCAGCAGGGCGGCTGGATCGGGCGCTGGCCACAGATCAACGACTACACCAATGTGATGGCGGGCAGCCCTCTCACTGTTTCGCTGGCGACCGCCTGGCTCGATGGTCTGCATGACTTCGACATCGACACCGCGTGGGACGGAATGCTGAAAGATGCCACCCAGGCCCCTCCGCCCGGACATCCCTTCGCCGGCGAAGACGGCATCGACTGGATTAGCAAAATTCACTACGTGCCGGACGACAAGGTTGGTTACGGCTCCGTCTCTCAGATGCAGGAGGATGCCGTCGCCTACGCATCGCTCTACCGCCTGGCTGTGTCGCTCGACAAGGCCAGCGACGCGAAGATGCTCTTCGATCGCGCGTCCGATGAACGCAACGTCTTCGATTCCGAGGACCGCTTCTTCCGTCCGCGTGATTCCAACGGACAGTGGGTGCCCGACTTCAACCCCGCGCAGGATAGCCACGGTTTCATTGAAGGTACGGGCTGGCACTACCAATGGTTCGCTCCGTCCGATATGGCTTGGCTGGTTCACGCCATGGGGAGCGATCTCTTCAACCAGCGCCTCACCGAGTTCTTCAACTATCCCGCGCCTGGTTGGTACGCGCAGTTCTACAACCCATACAACGAGACCGATCTCGAAGCGCCCTTTGAATTCAATTTTTCGGGACGGCTGTGGGAGTCGCAGCGCGTCGTACGCCGTGTGCTTCGCGAGAACTACACCACCGCACCGGACGGCATTCCCGGTAACGACGATTGCGGCGCCATGTCATCATGGGCTGTCTTGAGCATGATGGGCATTTACAGCGTGGATCCGGCAAGCCTCGCCTATGAGCTCGTCGGCCCAACCTTCCCGAAGGTCGTCATCCATCTGCACGAGCCCTACACAGGAAAGACCTTCTCTATCGCGACCGATGGAGCCGCAGCCGACGCACCTTACATACAAAGCGCGCAGCTCAACAGCCAACCGCACCGTCAGAACTGGATCTCATTCCATTCCATCGCGGCCGGCGGCGCATTGCATGTAGTCGTCAGAACGAAGCCCAATCAGCTCTGGGGCGCAGCCCCCGAAGACGCGCCACCCTCGTTGAGCGGTGAAAAGCCGTGAGTCCTCTGAGAGGGCGGATGCGAGGGTTGGGGCGGTGTCATCATCGAAGACGCAAGACACCGTTAGGCATGGGCTAGCAGATCTTATTCGAGAAAGAGCGTCTGGGTGTCGTCGTTCGGTAGTAAAGGTACCTAATAAGCCCCTCCGGCATCGATCGCGAGAAACAAAATCACTCAAATTTCTTCACTTTTTGGATTTGCTACGTCGTGCCTTGCGCTGCACCGAGATTAGCGCGAACAGGTGTCATTCTGTTCAGTGTGGGTTTCCAGCGTTTCATAAAAGTGACCGATTCGGCCAAAAAATAACTAACATAGGCAAATATGTGCTTCTTTTGCCCATTTTTTCTTGACAAATGCTCATAACGAGACATAATCTTCCTCTCATTCGGCTATGCTGGGGTCCGCCGCAACGCGTGCATGGGAATGCACATCGACTTGCGGAGCGGCATCCTGACTGACAGTGCATGGCCGACGAGGCACTTTGGGAGAGAATCCGGTGATCAATAAACTTCGCATTCATATATTCGTTGGGCTTATCGCCTCCACGTTGTTCGCGCTCCCCGCAAACGCGCAGACCGTAACTGGCGGAGTTACTGGAACTGTCACCGATCCGAGCGGCGCAGCTATTCGAGGCGCGATGGTCACGGCCCACGATCTGGACACTAACGTGTCCACGCCCACGACCACGAACGCCGACGGCGTTTATCGCATCGAACATCTGCCGATCGGCAGGTATGAAGTTATTGCGAATGCGAACGGTTTCAGCGGTCAGACGCTGCCGTCGTTCAGCCTTGAAGCCCTGCAAACGGTGACTTTTAACGCGAAGCTTGCCATTAAGGGAGCGACCGCGTCCGTGGATGTCTCCTCTACTGCACCGATTCTGGACACGCAGGACTATACCCTCAGCAGTACGTT
>JBAVDD010000332.1:0-4700 GCA_049587035.1 Acidobacteriaceae bacterium
GGCGAAGAGAAGATGGCCGGCGAGCTCAATCTCCACGGTGCCGCCGGCGTTGCGAGCGAGCAGCGCATCACGCAGACGGTTCCCCAGGTGCCAGGCGGTTTCGGGTGTGAAGGTGGTGAAGTGCAGAAGAGACTCTTGCTGGGTAAGGATGGCGAGGTCTTCGGTTGGGGCTGGTGATGGGGTGCTCATGATGCTTGCTCTCCGTGGGGGTACGACGAAGTTTGATGATACTCACTGCTGTGGGTTGGATGCGGCGACGCCGTGGTTGGGCAGGTGAGCGAGTTGCGCGTCGAGGTACTGCTGGAAGGGTTTGAAGCGTTGGCTGCGCGGGTCGGGCGCGGTGGTGATGGTGCGGTCGAGAATCTGCGTGAGGTTCTGTTGCGGAGTAAAACGCGGCCACGGCGGCAGGCCCGCGCGATTGGGATTTCCGGTCTGGATGAAGCTTACCCAGTAGCCGATGAGGGCGTTGGAGAGGCGCGTGTCTGCTGGTGTGTGCGTCCATGTTGTCCAGTAGTGTTGGCTGAGGAACATGAGCTCTTCGGCGTGGAAGGCGCCGAGCGCGGCGAAGGGTCCCTGGCCGATGTAGTCGAAGTGATAGAGGTATGCGGGCTGGCGGATACGCGCGGTTTCGACGGCGAGCAGGCGCGCACTGAAGCCGAAGTCGAAGTCGCTGTACATGGTGGTGAACACGCGTGGGACTTCGGCGTCGGTCGCGGCGGGATAGTTGGCGAAGACCTGCGCTGCGAGTGGGCCAAATTTTTTGTCGAGAAATTGGTGATAGGCGGCGATGGTTTGGATATGGCGCGGGCTTGCGCCAACGATGGGGCTGGCGAAGATGGAGACCTCGTTGTCGTTGCTGCCGGCGAGGATGGGGATGAGGAGTTGGCGGCCGAGAGCGAAGGTGGCGGCGGGCTGTTCGAGCAGGAAGTGGCCGTCGATGGAGGGTTCGAAGTCGACCTGGTCGCTGTGGGCTGCGGCGTCGAGTAGTTGCTGCGCGGGGAGAGCGCGCAGTTGAGCGAGCGATGCGGGTTGGTTGTTGGGGCTGAGGTGATCGGCGAAGTGGGCGTTGGCGGCTTCGATCTCAGCGGAGGTGGGGAAGATGGAGTCGACGCAAGTGCCGCTTTCGATGATGGCGCGCTGGAGGAGGCCGGCGGAGAGCGGCGAGGCGATGAGGTTGCAGACGTCTTCGGAACCGGAGGATTGGCCGGCGACGGTGACGTGGTGCGGGTCTCCGCCGAAGCGCGCGATATTTTTTTGTACCCACTGTAAAGCTGCGAGCTGATCGAGCTGGCCGTAGTTGCCGGTGAGATGGCTGGGAGATTCCGCCGAGAGTTGAGACGTAGCGTAGAAGCCGAAGATGCCGAGGCGGTAGTTGATGCTGACGACGACGATGCCGCGGCGCGCGAGGGTTTCGCCGAGTGGTGGCCACTGGCCTGAGCCTTCGACGTTGCCGCCGCCGTGGATCCAGACCAGCACGGGGAGATGCGCGGTGGGCGTGAGGTGCGGCGTCCACACATTGAGATAGAGGCAGGCTTCGTTGGTGGCCATGCGGGTTTCGTTGAGCATCTCGGGAAGCCAGCCGCTCGGGGTTTGTGGGCACGCAGGGCCATATGCGATGGTGTGCTTGATGCCGGACCATGCGGGAGCAGGCTGTGGCGCGCGCCAGCGGAGATTGCCGACGGGCTGCGAGGCGTAGGGGATGCCGAGGAACGCTGCGCCTTGCGGAAGTGCGCGCACGGGAACGCCCTGGATGCGACCTGCGTCGAGAGAGGCGATGGGTGCAGGGCGCTGTGCGTGGGCGGTTAGCGTTGCGAGTGCGAGGATGGCGACTGAAAGTGGCGTGCGGCGGTAGAGCTTGGCCATGGGTGTTATTGTCGCGCGATTGTGTGGAAGAGGCGAGGAGCCTCTGCTGCGAAAATAGATTGAATGGGAACGACGACGGACGCAGGGCCCGCAGTTGGAATTGATTTTGGGACGACGAACAGCTCGGTGGCGCTGGTGAGGGACGATGCACGTGTGGAGCTGGTGCGGTTTTCCACGCGCGAGGGTGAGGCGTTTTCTTCGCGCTCGGTGATGTATTTGGAGAAGGTGCGCGAGGCGAGCGGGGTTCGGCGCGTGCACTCGTGGACGGGCCCGGCGGCGATTGAGCACTATCTGAACGCGGAGGAGAAGGGGCGGCTGATCCAGTCGCTGAAGTCGTACCTGCCCAGCCGCACGCTGACGGGCACGGGAATCTTCGGAAGGCAGTATGCGTTCGAGGACCTTGTGGGGCGGATTCTTTCCGATCTGCGGGAGCAGGCGGAGCGGCAGTTTGGGCGGCCGATCCGGCATGCAACGGTTGGCCGGCCGGTGCGCTTCGTGGGCGCGGAGACCGAGGAGGACGACGCGTATGCGGTCGGGCGACTGCGCACGGCGTTTGCCAGGGCTGGGTTCGAGAGCGTGGAGTTCGAACTGGAGCCTGTCGCGGCAGCCTATGCGTATCAATCGACGCTGGACCATGATGAGCTGATCTTGATTGGGGATTTTGGTGGAGGCACGAGCGACTTCTCGTTGCTGCGCGTGGGGCCTGGCGTGCGGCAGCGCGGACGCGCTCGGCAGGATGTGCTAGGCAATAGCGGCGTGCGCCTGGCGGGTGACTCGTTTGATGCGCGGATTGTGCGCAAGCTGGTGTCGCCGGCGCTGGGGTCGGACTCGTATGCGCGCTCGCTGAATAAGGTGCTGCCTGCTGTGCCGGCGTGGATCTACGCAAACCTCGAGCGCTGGCACTATCTTTCGTTCTTGCGCACGCATGAAGTGACGGAGATTCTGCGCAGTGCGCGGCTGCGGGCGCTGGAGCCGGAGAAGATCAAGGCGCTGAGCTCGCTGATTGAGGAGGACCTCGGGTATCAACTGCATCGTGCGGTGCAGCGCGTGAAGTTTGAGCTGTCGCACGCGGAGAGTGCGGAGTTTCACTTCCGCGACGGAACCATGGAGTTACAGATTCCGGTGACGCGCACAGAGTTTGAAGGCTGGATTGCAGAAGAGCTGCGCGCGATTGAGAGCTCGGTCGATTCCCTGCTCGAAGACTCGGGCGTGAGCGCGCGCAATGTGGACCGCGTATTTCTTACCGGCGGAAGCTCGTTCGTGCCGGCCGTGCGGCGGATCTTTGCCAAGCGATTTGGTGAGCAGCGGATTCGCAGCGGCAACGAGTTCACCTCGGTAGCGCATGGGCTGGCGCTGCGTGCACAAGAGTCGCTGAGTACGCGTGGCTGAGTGAGGAGCGTCACGGTAAAATCCAAGCATGGCAACGCAACGCGGGACGCCCAAATTTATCGAGACATCGCTCATGGGGTTGGGGCTGTTGAACTCTGCGATGTTCAACAAGGGCACGGCGTTTCCGGAGTCGGAGCGGGACGCGTTTTCGTTGCATGGGTTGCTGCCGCCGCATGTGGGTACGCTCGATGAACAGGTGGGACGGCGGCTGAAGGCCTTCCGCTCGCTGCACGACGACTTTGCGCGCTATACGCTGATGCGCGACCTGCAGGATGTGAACGAGACGCTCTTCTACGCGCTGATCACGCGCAACATCGAGGAGATGTTGCCTATCGTCTACACGCCGGCCGTGGGTGAAGGCTGCCAGCGGTTCTCGGAGATATGGCGCAGGCCGCGTGGCGTGTTTTTGAGCTACCCGAATCGCTCGCGCATGGAGACAATTCTCAAGCATCCGCGTTACGACCGCGTGCGCTGCATCGTGGTCTCGGATGGCGAGCGCATCCTTGGGCTTGGCGACCAGGGCGCGGGTGGCATGGGCATTCCGATTGGCAAGCTGGCGCTGTACACGGCGCTGGCGGGGATTCATCCGATGTTGTGCCTGCCGGTGCTGCTGGATGTGGGCACGGACAACGCGGAGCGAATCGCTGATCCGATGTACGTGGGCTGGCGGCATGAGCGGGTGCGCGGCGCGGAGTACGACAAGTTTGTGAACACATTTGTGCGCGTGGTGCGCAAGCGCTGGCCGCACGTGCTGCTGCAGTGGGAGGACTTCGCTGGACACAATGCGGCGCGACTGCTGGAGCGCTATCGCGACGTGCTGCCGAGCTTCAATGACGACATCCAGGGAACGGCTGCGGTGGCCGTGGCGACCCTGCTTGCCGCGGTGAAGGCGTCCGGCGTTCCCTTCACCGAGCAGCGGATTGTGGTGTTCGGGTTTGGGTCCGCTGGGTTGGGCATCACAGGGCTTCTATTGAAGACGTTGATGGACGCAGGCGTGAGTGAGGCGCAGGCGCGGTCGTGCTTCTATGCGGTCGATAAAGATGGCTTGTTGGTGGAGGGGATGGACGGCCTGGGTCGTGAGCAAGCTGCTTTTGCGCGACGAGGCAACGAGGTGCAGGGCTGGGCGCGCGGCGAGCATGGCATTGGGTTGCTGGAGGTGGTGGAGCGCGTGCGGCCTACGGTGCTGATCGGTGTGTCAGGTCAGGCGGGCGCGTTCAGCGAAGAGGTAGTGCGAGCGATGCAGCGCGGGCTGCAGCAGAGTGGGCGCGATGCGCGGCCAGTGATTCTGCCACTCTCTAATCCGACCAGCCGCTGCGAGGCTGCGCCTGCGGATGTGATTCGGTGGACGGACGGGTGCGCGATTGTCGGGACGGGCAGTCCGTTTGCGCCGGTGGAGTTTGGTGGACGCACGTTGAAGAGTGCGCAGACGAACAACTCGTACATCTTCC
>JBAVDD010000333.1:0-26499 GCA_049587035.1 Acidobacteriaceae bacterium
GGCACCGACTTCACCGGCGCGCCCACCACCCGCGCCATCATGACCCTAGCCGGCAACGCCGCGCTTTCCTCTGATCCGGCCCGTCAGCAGGTCCTCGAACTCAGTCAGGCCTTCGACGCGGCAGACCCGAAGTTCGCTGCACCGCTCGCCGTCTTCTTCCGTGAGGCAGCCCAGCGAATGCGGAATCCTCGCCCGAATGTCTATCTCACGCTTCACGGGCTGCCGCTCAGCTTCGGCAAGTTCGCCTGGCCCTTTCACGGCTCCACCTCGGGTGCGGATACCTTCATCGTCCATGGCAACGTTCGCCTCGAAGACGGCACCGGCAGTAAGCTCAACGCCGAGATCTCCGCCTCCATGACGCAGACCTTCGCCACCATCGTCGTCGCGCTCGAGCAGCCCTTCGCCGAAGGCTTCATCTACAACGCCGTCCGCAAGACGCTCGACCAGGGTCAGCTAGAACTCGTTGCATCTGGCAACCGCCAGCCCGTCCCCGTCACCACCCGCTACTACTCCATGAAGCAGCAGATCTTCATCTTCAACGACACGACGGAACAGCAGCGCCACGACTACATAGCCGCAAAAGTTTTCTGGCTTAGCCACATCCTCGGTGGTGGCGAACCCATCTGGCTCACCGACCCCCGCGACGCGCAGTACCTCAACACCAGCGTCGCCGAACTCAAGCGCACCGCCGCCACGCTAGTCGCCGAAGGCCTCGTCATCGCCGACCCAACCGGCGAATGGGGCAGCGCCACCGACACCCTGCGCAACCAGGAAGACACTTACCGCGCTCAGGTAGCCGAAGCCCTGGCCTTCATCAAACCCACCTTCAACGAAGAAATGCGCCACGGCCACACCAACATGTAGCCTACAAGCCAGTAAACTCCTGAAGATAAGTGGTCAGTTTCAGCGGTACTTTTTGCGGTCCATATCTTCAGGAGTGCTGATGTTCAAAAAACGGTGGTGGATCTTAGGCAAGACGGTTTCGGATGAAGGTTTTTCGATCGCCTTCACGTCTAGGACCACTCTGTTATATGAGGTCGACGGGAAGGCAATGACCGTTCGCACCGAAGGTGATGGATCGGAGATCGATGTCTTCCATAATTCAATGCGGCATTGGAATCACGATAGTTCCCCGATTGATGGCAAAACGGATGAGCGAAACGTAGACAACATAACTCGCGCTCTAGAATGGCGAGGCTTCAATGTCCGGATTGTGACTTGATCTGGAATCCGTCCTGTGTTTCTACACATGGGACAGCTCCATCTCCAGCTGCACAAACGCATCCCACACCGCATCCTCCACCGCAACGCCCAGCCGCATGCTCTCCTCACGCGCGCGCAGCGTCCCCTCACCCGGATAGCGCACCGGGTGCCCTGGCTCAATCGGCGTCGCCGCATGCAGCGCGTCAATCGCCCGCTGCGCCACACTCGCACCCTGCGCAAACCGGCTCAGCTCCTCAATCGTCTCCACCGACGCCGGCGCGATCGCCAGAAACACCTGCGACTGCCCCACCTCTTTCAGCGGGTCCGTCGTCAGATCATTCGTCGCCAGCCCACCCGTCAGCATCGCCGCCAGCACATCCAGCACAAACGATAACCCCGACCCCTTCCAATACCCAATCGGCAGCGCCCGCTGCGTGCGTTCAATCGTCGCCGCATCCGTCGTCAGCCTGCCCTTCTCGTCATACCCACCCGGAACCGGCAGCGCCTCGCCACGCAGCCGATACGACGCCAGCGTCCCATACGAAAACTGGCTCATCGCCATATCCAGCACAATCGGCGCCGACTGCCCCTCACCCTTGCTCTCGCTCTCGCCACGCGAGATCACGCGCCGCGGAATCGCCACGACCAGCGGATTGTTTCCCAATGCCGCTGTGCTAGCTCCCCACGGCGGAAGATTCGGCAGCGTGTTCGTCCAGCACATCGCCGCGAACCCCGCATCCGCCGCCTGCCATCCATACGTCCCCGCACGCATCCAGTGCGACGTATCCGCCAGCGCCACGCACCCCAGTCCGTGCTCTCGCGCCAACTCCATCGCCCGCTGCATCGCCGAATGCGCCGCAAGATTCCCCGGCCCGCGCCTTCCCGTCCACCGCTCAATCGCGCCAAACCCCGCCACCTTTTCCGGACCCGCACGCGGATCAATCAGCCCACTCCGCACCCACTGCGCAAACCTCGGCAGCCGCGCCACTCCATGCGTTCGTACGCCATCGCGATCAGTCTCCGCGATCAGGCACGCACCCAGAGCGGCCCGCGCCGGTGCAATTCCCAGCGCCAGCAGCACGAGCTCAATGCGTCCTTGCAGCTCCGCAAATGCCACCCGTTTCATAGGCTTCCTTGCTCACCATGAACGTTGTCTTAGCAATCCAGTCTACACATCCCAACCTACACATCAGAGATACACTCTCAGCAGCAGCGCAAGCTTAATCGACTACCCGCTTCACCGAGGTCCGTTCCTGTGAAATCTGCCTGCCTTTTGTCTCTCGCTTTACTGCTCTCTTGCACCCCACTCTTCGCTGCCACACCCGCCACGCGCACCGCCAGCACCGTCCCCGTCCTCATGCTCTCGGATATCCACCTCGACCCCTTCCACGACCCCGCCAAATTCGCCCAACTCCGCACCACGCCTGTCGCCGGCTGGGCCGCCATCCTCTACGCCCCCGCATCCCCAACCCAGACCGCCGACTTCACCCAACTCCAGTCCACCTGCGGTGCCCGAGGCATCGACACACCTCCCGCCCTGCTAGCCTCCAGCCTGCACGCTGAACACCTCCACCTATCCCATCCCCTCTTCGTCACCCTCTCCGGCGACCTCCTCGCCCACCAGTTTGACTGCCGCTTCCACACCCTCGCCCCCACCGCCACCCCCACCGACTACTCGGCCTTCGCCGCCAAGACCATCGCCTTCATCGCCCTCCAACTCCACCGCACCTTCCCCCACTCCCCCATCTACTTCGCCCTCGGCAACAACGACTCCGGTTGCCACGACTACCGTGAAGACCCCAACAGCGCCTTCCTCCAAGCCGACGCCACCGCTTTCGCCGCCGACGCCATCTCCCCCGCCAACCGCGCCGCAATCCTCCGCGAATTCCCCCAGCTAGGCGACGACAACCTCACCCTCCCCGCACCCATCCAACACACCCGCCTCATCATCCTCCAGGACATCTTCGAGTCCAAAAAGTACGCCGCCTGCAACGGCGACTCTAGTGATGCCCCCGCCACCCAACAAATCGTCTGGCTCCGCACCCAACTCACCGCCGCCCGCGCCGCCCACGAACACGTCTGGATCATGGCCCACATCCCCCCCGGCATCGACGCCTACTCCACCTTCACCAAGCACCGCAACGTCTGCGCCGGCAAAGCACCCGCTATGTTCCTAAGCTCCGACGCCCTGGCCCAAACCATCGCCGACTTCCCCGACGTAATCCGCCTCACGCTCTTCGCCCACACCCACATGGACGAGTTCCGCGTCTTCCGCGCCGCCCCTGACAGCCCCTCGCCCGACGCCATCATCCCCGGCAAGCTAGTCCCCTCCATCACCCCCGTCAACGGCAACAACCCCGCCTTCACCATCGCGCAGGTAGAGCCCCGCACAGCAACCCTCAAGGACTACACCGTCTACAGCGCGGACAACAAAACTGGTATCCACACCACCTGGAGCAAGGAGTACACCTACTCCGCGACATATCACCTGCCAGATCTATCAGGCGCCTCACTAGCCAAACTAACCAACGCCTTCGTAGCCGACAAGTCCAGCACCACCGACGCCAGCCAGTCCTACCAGCAATACTTCTACGTAGGAAACCCCGGCATCAGCGCAACCCTGAAAGCCGCAGCGATGCAACTAGTCTGGCCCACCTACGCCTGCGCCATCACCAACACAGACGCAGCCAGCTTCCGCACCTGCGCCTGCCCCACCACCCCCGCTCCCTAGAACACGTTTCATACATGCTGAAGGATTAGGAATTGCCAAGGATAAAAATTACCAACGATAAGAATTGTCATCCTGAGCAAAGCGAAGGACCTGCTTCTTGCTCGCGGCAGCAACCCTGCCGCAGGTTCATGAAGCACGCTCTAACCATCATCGGTAACCGCGCAACCTCTCCACCTCAGTTGACTTTCACCCTAGCCCAGTCCGACGATGATCGCTACCGCGAGGGTTCCAGATCGCATGAGTCAAAACACTAGCCCCACCACAGCCGGAGAGAAACTTCGCGCCGCCGTCGCCGACGAACACCCCCTCCAGATCATCGGCGCCATCAACGCCTACCACGCACTCATGGCCGAACGCGTCGGCTACCGCGCCCTCTACCTCTCCGGCGGTGGCGTAGCCGCGGGCTCGCTAGGCATGCCCGACCTCGGCATCTCCACGATCGACGATGTCCTCACCGACGTCCGCCGCATCACAGACGTCTGCCCCCTCCCTCTGCTCGTCGACATCGACACCGGCTTCGGCGGCGCCTTCAACCTGGCCCGCTCCGTCCGCGCTCTCATCAAAGCCGGAGCCGCCGGCTGCCACATCGAAGACCAGGTGCAAGCCAAGCGCTGCGGCCATCGCCCCAACAAACAAATCGTCCCCACCAACGAAATGACCGACCGCATCAAAGCAGCAGTAGACGCCCGCACCGACCCCACCTTCGTCATCATGGCCCGCACCGACGCGCTGGCCTCCGAAGGCCTGCAAGCAGCACTCGACCGCGCCGCAGCATGCGTAGAAGCCGGCGCCGACATGGTCTTCCCCGAAGCCGTCACCGAGCTCTCCCAATACAAAGCCTTCAGCGACCGCACCAACGCTCCCATCCTCGCCAACATCACCGAGTTCGGCTCCACGCCCCTCTTCACCCTCGACGAACTTCGCAGCGCCAACGTCTCCATCGCGCTCTACCCACTCTCCGCCTTCCGTGCCATGAACGCCGCGGCCCTCAACGTCTACCAGCACATCCGTAACGACGGCACCCAGCAACAAGTCCTCAACACCATGCAAACCCGCGCCAACCTCTACGACTACCTCAACTACCACGCCTACGAACAAAAGCTCGACCAACTCTTCGCCAAAGATAAGCAGGAACAATAAGTAGTATCGAAGGCCAAAAGCAGCATCGAGGCCCAGCACCCTCGAAGGGGCACGGCTTTAGCCGTGCCATTAAGATATCCGGCAAGCACGCGGCTTTAGCCGCTGAGGTAAGCCTGAAGAATCCACTTGAGGAACCCATGTCCGACACTCCCACCACCACCCCCTTCAAGCCCAAAAAATCCGTAGCCCTCTCCGGCGTTCCCGCCGGCAACACCGCCCTCTGCACCGTCGGCCGCAACGGCAACGACCTACACTACCGCGGCTACGACATCCTCCAGCTAGCCGCCAACTGCGAGTTCGAAGAAATCGCCCACCTCCTCCTCTACGGCCATCTCCCCACCACCAGCGAACTCGCCCACTACAAGCAGCGTCTCGCCAGCCTGCGAGGCCTTCCCCAGCCAGTCAAGGTAGCGCTCGAACAAGTCCCCGCCACCGCGCACCCCATGGACGTCCTCCGCGTAGGCGTCTCCATGCTCGGCACCATCGAACCCGAACCCCAGCCCTACACCACCCACTCCGCCCTCTACATCGCCGACCGCCTCATGGCATCGCTCGGCTCCATGCTCCTCTACTGGTACCACTTCGCAACCAACGGCCGACGAATCGCCGTCGAGACAACCGACGATTCCATCGGCGGCCACTTTCTCCATCTCCTCCACGGCAAACCCGCGAGCGCAGAGTGGGTGCGCGCCATGCACACCTCCCTCATCCTCTATGCCGAGCACGAGTTCAACGCCTCCACCTTCACGGCCCGCGTCATCGCCGGCACCGGCTCCGACATGCACTCCTGCATCGCCGGAGCCATCGGAGCCCTCAAAGGCCCCAAGCACGGCGGCGCCAACGAAGTAGCCCTCGAGATCCAACAACGCTATACCTCACCCGACGAAGCAGAAGCCGACATCCGCCGCCGCATCGAAAACAAGGAAGTCATCATCGGCTTCGGCCACCCCGTCTACACCATCAGCGACCCCCGCAACGTAGTAATAAAAAAAGTAGCCCACGACCTCTCCGCAACAGCCGGAGACCTAAGCATCTACAACATCGCCGACCGCCTCGAGTCCGTCATGCAGGAAGTCAAGCGCATGTTCCCCAACCTCGACTGGTTCTCCGCCTCCGCGTACCACACCATGGGCATCCCCACAGCAATGTTCACGCCTATCTTCGCCATAGCCCGCACCAGCGGCTGGTCCGCCCACGTAATGGAGCAACGCACCGACGGCAAAATCATCCGCCCCAGCGCCAATTACACCGGCCCCGAAGACCTACCCTTCATCCCCATCGACCAACGCACCTAGCCTTCGACTCTTCACTTTTGCTCTTGCCTTTGTTCTTTAGTTTGTCATCCCGCAGGGATCTGCAGTTGCCTTTGCCGTTGCTCTTGCCTTTCTGGCTGTCATTCCGCAGCGCAGCGGAGGAATCTGCTTCTCTTACCACTGCTCCCCAAGGACAAACCACGATGAAGTCCATCCAACGCGTCATGCCCGCAATCGGCGTCATCATGATCGCGCTCGTTGGCTGTAACGCGCAGAAAACCATCTGGTCGGCACAAGTCAAATCTTCCGACGGAGCTTGGCTAGCTCGCGCCCACACCGACAACATCGACGGCCCGGGTATCAACGCCCAATACACCATCGTTGAAATGCAACAAACCATCCCGAACGCACGACCGGTAGAAGTCCTCGAACTCGATGAGGGAACGTCCGCAGTTCGTGATCTCCGGATGAACTGGATCTCTCCGTCCCACCTGGACATTACCTATCACGGCAACCCCGAAATCCTCTTCCAGGCCGTCATTGCATTTGAGAAAACGGTAACTGTCGAACATCTACAGAACTAACAGCAAAGGAACCACATGTCAGCGCCCATCTCCAACATCCGCCCACCCTTCGACCAGCCCCTCATCGACATCGTCGACTACGCCCTAACCTACGAGATCAAATCCCCGCTAGCCTACGAAACCGCCCGCTACTGCCTCCTCGACACCCTAGGCTGCGGCCTGCAGGCACTCGACTTCCGCGCCTGCACCAAGCTCCTAGGCCCGCTCGTCCCCGGCCTCACCATGCGCCAAGGCGCGCGCGTCCCCGGCACATCCTACGAGCTCGACCCCGTACAAGCCGCCTTCAACATCGGCACCATCATCCGCTGGCTCGACTACAACGACACCTGGCTAGCCGCCGAGTGGGGCCACCCCTCCGACAACCTCGGCGCCATCCTGGCCGTAGCCGACTACCTTACGCGCCTCTCTCCAAACGACGGCGGCCACCCCCTCACCATGCGCGACGTCCTCACCGCCATGATCAAGGCCCACGAGATCCAGGGCTGCATCGCCCTCGAAAACTCCTTCAACCGCGTCGGCCTCGACCACGTCCTCCTCGTAAAAGTCGCGTCCACCGCGGTAGTCTGCCAACTCCTCGGCCTAACCCGCGACCAAACCCTCAACGCCGTCTCGCTAGCCTTCGTCGACGGTCAATCCCTCCGCACCTATCGCCACGCGCCCAACACCGGCTCGCGCAAATCCTGGGCCGCCGGCGACGCCACCTCGCGCGCCGTCCGCCTCGCCCTCATCGCCCGCACCGGCGAGATGGGCTACCCCTCCGTCCTCACCGCCAAAACCTGGGGCTTCTACGACGTCAGCTTCCGCGGCCAGCCCTTCAAATTCCAACGCGCATACGGTTCGTATGTAATGGAGAACGTCCTCTTCAAAATCAGCTTCCCCGCCGAGTTCCACTCCCAGACCGCCGTAGAAGCCGCCATGACGCTCCACAAACAACTAGCCACCCTCGGCAAATCCGCAGCCGACATCAAGTCCGTAACCATCCGCACCCACGAAGCCTGCATCCGCATCATCGACAAGCAGGGCCCACTCTCGAACCCCGCCGACCGCGACCACTGTATCCAGTACATGACCGCCGTCCCTCTACTCCTGGGCCGCCTCACCGCCGAAGACTACGACGACACCCTAGCCCTCGACCCCACCTGGGGCCCACGCATCGACAACCTCCGCGCCCGCATCCACTGCATCGAAGATCCGCAGTTCACCCGCGACTATCACGACCCCACCAAGCGCTCCATCGCCAACGCCCTAACCATCACGCTCAACGACAACACCTCCCTCCCCGAAGTCATCGTCGAATACCCCATCGGCCACCGTCTCCGCCGCACCGAAGGCATCCCCCTCCTCATCGAAAAATTCAGGACCAACCTCGACCGCCGCTTCTCCCCCGAAGCACGCGACCGAATCCTCAACGCATCCCTCGACCAATCCAAGCTGGAAGCCACACCCGTCGATCAATACGTCAGCCTCTACGTCGTCTAAAAGTCTTCACCGAAACAAAAGAGAGGAGCCCGCAAAGGCTCCTCTCTCATTAGCTCCCGCCATCCACGTAGGTCCGCAGCACTTACTTCAGCGGCACATCCACCACCTCAATGGTGTACGCCGGCACCGTATGCTTCAGCTTCTCTCCGCTGAACCGCAGCATGCTATCCACCGGGTGAATCATCATCGGATTCGTAATCGAATTCGTAGCCTCGAACGTAGCCGCATGCAGCGAGATCATCTTCGCCTCATGCGCTCCCGCGCCCACGCCCTTCAGCGCAATCTCCATCGGTTGCGCCTCCGTCGTAGCATTCACCAGCTTCAAATGCAGCACATGCGCCTTCGAGTCCATCGTCACCGAATAAAAGAACCGAGCATTCGCATCCACACCCGTAATCGAGTTCTGCGGAATCTCATCGCCCATATGCGCCGCGAACATGCACTGCGCATAGTAGCTAGGCGATCCATAGCTCGACACCGCGTCATACCCAATCAAGTTCGTCGGCCACTGCGAGGCCTGCGGATTCACATTCACCAGCAGCGGAGCATACGAGGCAATCTTGATCAAATCGCTGTTCCGCTCCATCGCCGTCATCCAAGCCGCATCGCCCAGCGTATCGCCAAAGTCCGGAGTAGGCCCGGCGGACACCGTCGCCCACTCGCCCACAAACACCTTCGGCCCCGTCCGCGGAGCATCGTCATAGTGATGCACCAGCGCAAACATATCCGCCGTCGACTTGTAGTAGTGGTCGTCCACCAGGTCCGGCTCATCCCCAGCCTTCTCCTTCACCGGCGTCGTAGCTATCAGCTCATACTGCGGATACTTCTTCCGCAACGCCTCAGCAAACTGCGCAAACCGCGCATCGTAGCTTCCACTCTTGTCGAAGAAGTCCTCGTTCCCAATCTCGATGTAGTGCAGCGGGAACGGCGCGGCGTGTCCATCCTTGGCCCGCTCCGCGCCCCACTTCGTGGACACATCACCGGTCACATACTCCACCTCATCCAGCGCGCTCTGCACATAAGGCTCCAGGTCCTTGCCCGGCTTCACATGCTCTCCGCGCAACGAGTACCCCGCATACACCGCCAGAATCGGCTCCGTATGCAGCTCCTCAGTCCACTTCAAAAACTCCATCAGCCCAAACCCATCTGTCGACCAGTACGTCCAAGGAGCCTGGTGCCCCGGCCGATCCACCAGCGGCCCCACCGTCTCCTTCCAGTTGTACCAATCCTTCAGCGTATCGCCCTCCAGGTAGTTCCCTCCCGGCAGCCGTATGAAGTTCGGATGCATCGCCGCCATCTTCTCCATCAGGTCAATCCGATTCCCATTCGGCTGGTTGTCATACGTCGGAGGAAACAAGCTCACCAGTTGCACATGCAGCGTTCCAGGCTTCGCCACCGTCAGCTCAAAGTGATTCGCGCTCGAAGTCTTCACCTCGCCCGTCTTCAACTCAAACGGATACCGCGTCCACCCACTCCCACTCAACTCCACCTTCGCCGAAGCCAGCACAGCACCCGTATCGTTGCTCACCAGCCGCACCGTAGCTGGCCCCATGTCGCCATCTTCCTTTGCATAGAACGATCCCTTGTACGTCGAGTGCGCCCGCACCGCAATCCCCCAGTACCCGGGGTTGCTCAAGCCCGCCTCACTCCTCTCGGAAGCCGACGTGACCTTCAACTCCATGCTCGTTGGCAGCGCGGTGCTCGGCCCATCCGTCCGGTCCAGTTCCGCCGTCGCCAGCGCGTCTCCCTTCACCACCACAGCCCACTCCCGCACATTCAGCCAGTCGCCGCGGAACGTATTGTTGTTGATCAACTCCGCATACAGCCCACCCTCGTACGCATGGTTGATCTCTTCCGTCATCAACCCATAGATCTTCGGACTCGCCGGCCGCGCATTCACCGTCGTATCAATGTCCAGCTGCGCAACTGGCTGCATCGCCGCCTCATGCTTCATCGCCCCCGCATGCTGCATCTGCGCGGTAGCCGCGCCCACGCCGGCAACCAACCCGGCACCAATCACCATGAAACCAACCCGAGATGTAATCAACCTTTGGAAACGCATAGCACCCGTCCGCTCACAATAAAAAAGTAGAAACACCAGCGCGAAAATTCTACCCCAGAAATCGTTTACTTGGCACCTCCTCCTCCAGATCCTCTGTATTCTGGGCAGGCAATGCCCTCCTCCCCCAGTCCCCGCCATGCGCCACATCGGCCTCGATGGACTCGCAAGTTCCTCACAACTTCATCCATAAATTGTCATCTCAACCAGAACGCGGCGTAGCGGAGAGGCCTGCAACTCAGACCGCCAACACTCCTACCACCGCGTCAACCCCCGAATCATCTCCGCCTCACCAGGCCAACGTGCAATCAACTCCTCCGCACCAGCATCCGCATAATCCTCAAACTCAAACCCCGGCGCAACCGTACACCCCAGCAGCGCCCACCCTTCCGGCTTAGCCAACCGAGACCCCTGCCAAACCCCACGCCGCACCACATGCTGCAACTTCTCCCCTGCCTCAATGTCCTTCCCCAGCACGGTCACCTGCGACGACCCATCTTCAAACAGCTGCAGCATCTCCACCGCATCGCCCAAATAGTGATGAAAGATCTCATCGCTCTTCAGCACATGCATCTCGCTGAACGTCCCCGGCTCCAGCAGATAGTAGATCGCCGTCGAAGTCCTCCGCGGCCCATCATAACGATCGCTCACGGCAACATACTCACTCGACTCCCACGTCCGCACATACCATCCGCCCTCGCGCGGATGCGGCCGCAGCCCCAGAATCCTCTTCACATCGTCAGCCGTCATGCCACCATCCTAACCGCCCTGCGCACCCACACCACATCTCTCATCATCTAATCAATTGAAAGCGAGGCATCCATGTCTCTCGTCCGCACCTGCGCCCACTGCAACGCTAAAAACCGCACTCCATCTGCGCACCTGGCCGACACCGGCCGCTGCGGCGCCTGCAAGCAACCCCTCCCACCCGTCAGCGAACCCATCCCCGCCGACACCGCCCTCTTCGACGACATCCTCCGCGAAGCCAAGGTCCCCATCCTCGTCGACTTCTGGGCCGCCTGGTGCGGACCTTGCCGCATGGCCGCGCCCAACGTCGCCGAAACCGCAAAGCAGATGGCCGGCCACGCCATCGTCCTCAAAGTCGACACCGAAGCCAACCCCCAGCTAGCCGCACGCTACAACATCCGCGGCATCCCCAACTTCGTCATCTTCTCCCACGGCAAGCTAGTCCAGCAGCAGGCCGGCGTCGTCGACGCCGCACAGATGGTCCGCTGGCTCCAGGCCGCCGCCTAACTCCCCGCCACTCCGTCGCACAGCTCCTCCAGCGCGCCTGTTAGCATCGTGCAGTCACCCCCACTGCATAGCAACCGACTCGCTGGAGCTCTCTCCCATGATTGACGTCTATCCCCCCGAGCACACGCCGCACACCTGGCGCGACTTCTTCATCCACATCGCCACCATCGTCGTAGGCCTCGTCATCGCCATCGGCCTCGAGCAGGGCGTTGAATACTTCCACCACCGTAATGAGGTGCATGAAGCCCGTCGTGCGCTCGCGGCAGAGCACCAGGAAAATATCCGCCGCTACCACGCCAACATCAAGTCCCACCTCACCGACGAGGCTTTCCTGCACAACAATCTGCGCATCTTCCAATATCTCGCCGCGCACCCTCACGCCCCAGCCAATACCTTGCCCGGCGCCATCATCTGGCCCATAGGCATCACCGAACCCGAGACCGCGGCCTGGACGACCGCCCAGCAAACCGGCGTGCTTGAGTTGATGCCGCGCGAGGAAGTCGCCTCCTATGCGGCCGAGTACTACAGCCTCAATCAGGCGCTGCAGGTCTATCAGCAAGTCATCCCTCTGCAGCAACACGTCGTCTCCTACCTCACAGCAACCGACGACGCATCCACCCTCACCCCAGCCGAGATCACCGCTGAGATCAGCGCGCTCCAACAACGCCTCGCCGCGGAGAACTTTTACGGCCTCACCTTGTACTCGCTAGCGCAGAAGGACAAAGACTACGGCCCCACCCCAGGCCTGTGGCAGATCGATCCCTTCTTCTACATGAAGCAGGAGTTCGAAAGCGGCCACAGCGACGCCACCCGCATCCGCCGCACCCAGCAGGACATCGACTACGCACTTTCCGAATTGCCAAAGGCCTCCAGCCCTGCAAATCCCCACTAAGTCCGCTAAGCGAGAGTTGAGGAGTCTCCATGATCGACATCCAACCACCCGAACACACCCCACACACCTGGCGCGATTTCTACATCCACATCGCCACCATCGTCGTAGGCCTCATCATCGCCATCGGTCTCGAACAATCCGTCGAAGCCATCCATCATCACCATCAGCGTCGCCAACTGGTACAAGACCTCCGTAACGAGGCCATCAACAACCGCAAGGTGATCGCTCGCAACCTGAACATGCGCAACCTTGAGGGCTGGTTCGCTGGCGCCGTGGCGTCAGTTGACAGCGCAACGCCCACGCAGGGTAAGCTGCACATCGATCTTCCCCCTGCGCCCTGTATTCCCGGCTCCGTTGGAACAGCCAGCATTCGCTACTTCGCTCCCTCCGAAGCCGTCCTGACCACAGCGCGCGAGGACGGCCTAATCATGCTGCTTCCAATCGAGCCTGCGCGCATGTACGCCAGGCTCGACCACAACTACAAGTTGCTTGGCGACGATCGCAACGCGGTCTTCAACAACTGCAACACCATCGCCGCGATGCAACAACGTCTCGCCCGCCCCACCCCTGGCGCCACCACCCTGCGTTGGACCCTCACTCCAGCGCAAGCCGAACTCCTCGCCCAGACCGCCTCCAACACCGAGACCGGAATCAAGGGCCTTTGCTTCCGCCTCCGCTGGTCCGACATCTACGAGCAGGGCTTGATCGCCGGAGAGACCAAGGCAGACATCAAAATGATGACGATGAATCAGGAACGCTTCGAAGATCCAAAAGATGTGCCCAGCCCCGAAGATCAACCCAAAAACTGATAGCCCTCTACGCTCAGGAGCCCTCTCCCGTGATCGACATCCAACCGCCCGAACACACGCCCCACACATGGCGCGACTTCTTCATCCATATAGCCACCATCGTCGTGGGCCTCGTCATCGCCGTCGGCCTCGAGCAGACCGTCGAGGCGGTCCATCATCATCAGCAGCGCCAGGAACTGCGCAAAGGGATCATCGCCGACGCAAAGCTCTATCTGCACGATGTGGACCAGTTGCACCTCGCCAACGCGCAACGGATCGAAGATCTCACCGTCCGCATCCAGCAGGTGAAGCAGGCTCTGTCCAATGGCAGGAAGCTTGTTCCTCCCGCATACCGGCCACTCCTCCCGACGAACACGCCCAGGCTCGGAAACATCGAAGCCGCCAAATCCAGCGGCCTGCTGCAGCTGCTTTCGCCGAAAGAAGTTGTGGTGCTCACCGAGCCCGAAGTGGGCATCGACCGCGTCGCGGTCCTCAGAGAACGCGTTCAGGAGGCAGCAGGAAGACGGATCGCATTCGAACAAAGATTCCAGGCAAACTTTCCAGAGGGTCCATCCGATTTTTCATCCGCCAGCCAGACCCAGCTCGATGACTACTTCGGCCTCCTGCTTGGCGAAAGAGTGGTCAGGACGCAGATGCAGGACTACATCAACGTAATGCACCGAGGCACCGTCGCCTTCCTCGAAGACCACCGCAGTGTCGAGCAGCTTCGCCAGGCAGAAGAAGGGCCGGACACAAGCGCGCACCCCTAAATTCGCTGAAAGCAATCATCCTCACCGGAGACCTTCATGATCGACATCCAACCACCCGAACACACCCCTCACACCTGGCGCGAGTTCTTCATCCACATCGCCACCATCGTCCTCGGACTCGTCATCGCCATCGGCCTAGAGCAATCCGTCGAGCTCTTCCACCACCACCGCCAGGTCGTCGAAACCCGCGAAGCCCTCCGCATAGAGCGCGATCACAATCGCCAGGCCTTCGCCGAGGGTATGCAGGAGTTCTACCGCCAGACCGCCGCGCTCGACAACAATCTCCTCGTCCTCAACTATCTCCGCACGCACCCGCACCCCTCGCCGCAGGATCTCCCCGGCGTCCTCGTCTGGCACGCCACCCGCACTACGGTCTCTGACTCCGCCTGGCGCACCGCGCAGCAAAGCAACGTCACCGCCCTCATGCCGCAAAGCGAAGTCCGCCGCGACGCCATCCTCTACGAGCACATCGACACCGTCGAGCAAGGCGTCGAGCACATCTGGCCCACCATCGTTCAGGCTCGCATCTTCTTCATGGCTCACCCCGACCTCACCACTCTCACGCCTGCCGAAATCGATCAAGCCATCCAACTCACGCAAGCCGTCCAGGCCGCCCACTTCACCCAGGCATCCGCGCTCGTCCAGCTCAGCAGGCTCGACGCCGGCTTCACCCCCATCCTGACCGTTCCGCAACTCAGCCGCATCATGCACGTGGACGTTCTCGCCAGCGATCCCGCGTACGCAGCCGCAGCAGCCCGCACCAACGCTCGCGTCCCATCCTTCTTCAGCTCAGCTGTCGCGCATTAGCCAAATCGCAGGAGCCGGCACGTTTCGCTTTTAAGACATGGCTTCGCAGAAGCTTCCGCTACACTGCTCTCACCCTCACCGGAGACCTGCATGATCGACATCCAACCCCCCGAACACACGCCCCACACCTGGCGCGACTTCTTCATCCATATCGCCACCATCGTCCTCGGACTCGTCATCGCCATCGGACTCGAGCAATCCGTCGAAGCCATCCATCACCGACATCAGCTCGCGGAAGCTCGCAAAGAACTCCGCGGCGAAGTCGCAGAGAACATCCAAATTACTTCCGAAGACCTCGACAAAATTCACCAGCTCCAGGCCGAACTTAACCACGACATGGCCCTCCTGCTCGCCCACCGTGACACCGGCAAGCCCCTCGCCGGCAAGCTCGACTTCACCTGGTACTTCTACGTCACCCGCGACGCTGCCTGGAAGACCAACCAGCAAACCGGCGCACTCAATCTCATGCCGCACCCCGAGCTCGAACACTACGCCTTCACCTTCGGCGTCTGCGAAGGCGTCGTGGAATCCGCCGAACGCTGGAACATCGAGATCTCCATCGCCAAAGCCATCGCCAATCGCTACCCCACCGGCCAGCTCTCCCCGCAGGACACCGCCGAGCTCATCACCGCCATCTCCGACACGCAAGGCAAGCTCGCCTGGACCGCAACCCTCATCGGGTTCGCGCGGAGTGGCCTCAACGACCACGGCTTCGAACACTAACTTCAATCCCCGCTCCGTTCTCTTCGCATCCGCGGCCCCACCAGCCCCATACGGTATCCTGTTCCAACCCACCGACACTCCGCAACCGAAGGCCACCGCCGCATGCGCAGCCGTCCAAGGCTTGTCCAATCCGCAGAAGCCTACTTCAAGTTCGCCGAGCACCAGACCAACTGGCGCACCGAGCTCCTCGCCGGCCTCACCACCTTCATCACGATGGCCTACATCATCTTCGTGAACCCGGCCATCCTCTCTGAAACCGGCATGTCGCAAGCCGCCGTCACCACCGCCACCTGCCTCTGCGCAGCCTTCGGCTCCATCATGATGGGAGCGCTCGCCAACTACCCGCTAGCCCTCGCGCCCGGCATGGGCCTCAACGCCTACTTCACTTACACCGTCGTCAAGGGCATGGGAGTCCCCTGGCAAACAGCCCTCGGCGCGGTCTTCATCTCCGGCGTCATCTTCCTCCTGCTCACCATCGGCGGCATCCGCCAGCGACTCGTCGGAGCCATCCCCCACGAGCTCCACGCTGCCGTAGCCGGAGGCATCGGCCTCTTCATCGCCTTCATCGGCTTCGTCAACTCCGGCATCATCATCCGCAGCAACGCCACCACCGTCACCCTCGGCAACATGCACTCGCCCACCGTCCTCCTCGCCCTCTTCGGCATCCTTCTCATCGCGATCCTCCAGGCCTACAAAGTCAAAGCCGCCATGCTCATCGGAGTCCTCGGCACCCTCGCCATCGGCATCCTCTTCCATCAAGTCAAATACCAGCGCTCCACCTTCAACCCCTTAGCGATCCGCGCCACGGCCTTCCATCTCGACATCCGCGGAGCCCTCCACCTCAACGCCTTCGAGATCATCTTCGTCTTCCTCTTCGTAGACCTCTTCGACAACATCGGCACCCTGGTCGCCGTAACCGAACGAGCTGGATTAATAGCCGAAGACCACACCATCCCCCGCCTCGACCGCATCTTCTTCGCGGACGCCACAGCCACCATCGTCGGCGCACTCGGAGGCACCAGCACCGTCACCAGCTACATCGAATCCACCGCCGGAGTAGCCGCCGGTGGCCGCACCGGCGTCACCGCCATAGTCACCGGCATCTTGTTCCTGGCCGCAATATTCGTTGCGCCTTTAGTCGGCGCCATCCCCGACTTCGCCACCGCCCCCGCCCTCATCCTCGTCGGCGCCCTCATGCTCGGCGACGCCTCCAGCATCGATTGGAACGAACCCCGCATCGCCATCCCCGCCTTCCTCACCCTCATCACTATCCCCCTCACCTACTCCATCGCCACCGGCCTAAGCTTCGGCCTCATCAGCTTTGCAGTCCTCGAAATAACCACCGGCCGTGCCCGCCGCCAGCACTGGATGCTCTACCTCCTCGCTGTCCTCTTTCTCTGTCGCTTCATCTACCTCCGCTCCACCTAGGCCTAGAATTGAAGTTGGTGCCAACACACCGCATCGAACCGTAGCCATCAGCACGATAGGAGAACATCATGGACCGCAAAGCATCCGCCCTCTGGAACGGCGACCTCAAAGCCGGCAAGGGCACCATCACCACACAGAGCAACACCCTCCACAACACCCCTTACAGCTTCAAGTCCCGCTTCGAAGAGGGCACTGGCACCAACCCCGAAGAGCTCATCGCCGCCGCCCACGCCGGCTGCTTCACCATGGCCTTCGCCAACGAGCTTGCCAAGGCCGGCCACACCGCCACGTCCGTCGACACCTCCGCAACCGTCACCCTCGAGATGCTCCCCACCGGTCCCACCGTCACCAAAATCCACCTCGTCAACAAGTCCGAAGTCCCCGGCATCGACAAAGCCAAATTCGACGAACTCGCCGCAGGCGCCAAAGCCAACTGCCCCATCTCCAGGCTCCTCGCCGCTGCAACCATTACGCTTGACGCAACTCTGCTCTAACCAACTCTTTCTCTGCACCACAAAGGCCTGCTCTCCAGCAGGCCTTTGCCTTTGTCCCCAACCCCTTATCCATCGTCCGCATCGTACCTGTAGGCGGCAAGCTCGCCCTCAAGGAGATTCAGGATGGAACGCAGCGCATCGGCAATTTGGCATGGCGATCTCGAGCAAGGCGTAGGCGCCCTCACCACCCAAAGCCACGTCCTCAACAACACCCCCTACAGCTTCCGTACCCGCTTCGAGGACGTCATCGGCACCAACCCCGAGGAACTCATCGCCGCCGCCCACGCCGGTTGCTTCACCATGGCCCTCAGCGGACAGCTCACCAGCGCCGGCTTTCCCCCCGCCACCCTCGAAACCTCCGCCGTCCTCACCCTCGAAACCACCGACGCCGGCCCCACCGTCACCAAAATCCTTCTCACCACCCACGCCACCATCCCCGGCATCGAGAAGGACATGTTCCACGAGCTAGCCAAGAAGGCCAAGGAAGGCTGTCCCATCTCCCGCCTCCTGGCCGCCGCCGCCATCACCCTCGAAGCCACCCTCCTCTAACCAATCTCTACGCAAAAACCAGAGCCCGCCGCCAAGGCGGGCTTTTTCTTTTCCCCCGAACCTAACCGTTCCCGCAACCTCATTGTCTAACCCGTCGAATGGGCAACGTGGAGCAAGAGGCGATACGGCGAACCCTCGCCGGTGATCGAGACGCGTTTCGCGTCCTGATGGACCGTCACCTCCCAACCGTCCTTCGCATGACCTATCGCGTCACCGGCAACGCCGTCGACGCCGAAGAAGCCGCGCAGGAAGCCTTTCTCCTCGCCTACAAAAAACTCCCCGGATTCCGCGAACAAGCGGCCTTCGGCACCTGGGTCTATCGCATCGCCATGAACTGTTCTCTCAATCTCGTCGAACGCCGCTCCCGCGACATCAGTTGGAACGCCGTCCCCCTCGAACCCGGCACCCCCACCGACAACATGGCCGTCTCGCCGCGTCCCACCCCTGAAGCCGAGCTCCTCCACAACGAAGCCCTCCGCCGCCGCGAACGCGCCATGCTCACACTCACCCCCATGGAGCGCACCGCCTTCATCCTTCGCCACATGGAAGAGCAGCCTCTTCAAATCATCGCCGACGCCCTCGGCGTCCCCATAAACTCCGCCAAGCAAGCCGTCTTCCGAGCCGTAGCCAAACTCCGCCGCGAGCTCGCCCCCGCCCCACTTCCCACCACCACCCTTGCAAAGGAGTCGCGATGACCCCATTCGACGACAACCTCTACCAACCCAACGAAGACGTCATCGAACAGGACGACCTGATCGCCTTTCATCTCAACGAACTCCCGCACCAGCAGGTACGCGCCGTCCATCGCGCCCTCCAATCCAACCCCGCTCTCCAGGCCGAATCCATGGCCATCGCCGCAACCCTCCACGCCTTCCCCAAACACGAACCCGCTCTCCCCCTCGACGCCGCCGCCCTCAACCGCATGTGGCGCACCCTCCAACCCTCCCTCCCCATCTACACCGCCCCACCCGTCGTTCCGTCCAGCCTGTTCGCCCGCATGTCCCCCCGCTGGGCCTTCCCCGCCATCGCCGGCTCCGCCCTCGTCGCCACCGCACTCCTCGTCGCGGTGCATCACAGTCGCCACACCCAACCACCCACACTCGCCACCATCTCCACCCCTTCGTCGACGACTCCAACCCCCGCACCCGCTCCCTCTACAGCCTCCCACCCCGAGCTACCCTCCAGCGTGAGCCCCAACGAGTTCAACCTGCGCCCACAACCCACGAACCACGCGTGGCCTCCATCCTCCGCGCCTCTGGAAACCGCAACAGCTACGCCTCCCCCGCAGCCGTTTCCCGCGCAATCACCGACCCCCCTAACCCCAACCACACCTTCTATCGCGCCATCCGGAACGGCCCCGACAAAAAGCGCAACCCCTCCGCCCCCCAGCCCAACCCAGACGCAGCCAACAGCCGAAACCCTGGCGCAAGCATCAACCCAATCCCCCATCCATCGGGGCAGGTCTCGATGGAGATCCCCTTTCCATAACTCTCCCGCCAATGAACTGACTCTCGGCATCTTCGGAGACCTCGCGATCGCCAGTCGGGCTACGCTCACCGACGGCACTGGCACCTCCGCAATAACCCAGTCAGTCTCGCAATCTCCAGGGGCGACGGTCGGAGCGCTCGCCTCCTTCCGCCAGCAGTTCAGCCCATTTCGCGGCTACAGCCTCACAGGCGCGTACGTAAGCCTCAGCTCTGGATCCAAAGGCCTACAGATCTATGAAGTCGCCGGAACCTACGTCGTCCAAGGCCCACGACTCCGCCGCCTCACCACCTCGGCCGAGGCAGGCGCAGCTTTGGTCGCTACCACATACGACAACTCCCACACCTTCCACCCCGCCGCCGTCATCGGCATAGGTTCAGAGTTAGCCCTTAGTAGGCATTGGGGTCTGCGGGCCGAGTATCGCGCTCAGTTCTACAAATCACCAGCGCTCTTCTCCACCATCGCACCGCTCGGCATTTCCGTCTCCTCCAGCAACAACACATTTGACAGCAACGCGATCGTCGGCGTCACTTATCTCTTCGGTCGTAGAAGTAACGACTAGCCTTAGCAACAACTCTTCGCAAACGCGATCGATACGTCCCACGCACCCAAATACAACATCCTGAGGAGACCATCTTGAACACCTGCACATCCCGACCCCTCCGCCGGTCAACCGTCATCCTTTGCACGGTCGCGCTGATAACTCCTTGCAGCCTCGCTCAAAGCCTCACCAGTCCGAAAGCCGCTCCAACCGCACCCTTCTGCACTCCCGCTCCACCTCCAGGAACAGAACCCCCACCACTCCCGGTGTCACCCTTCCCCCCGTGCCCGGCAAAACACCACATGGAAACCTCAGTCTCCCTCGGCGTCAACCCCCAACTCACCGTCAACCGAATTCAGGACATCCCTAGCAGTGGCATAGCCATCGTGGGAACCGCCCCCACCGCCGGCCTGCTCGGCACCTTCCGCCAGACCTTCGGCCCGTGGCTTGGTTACTCCGCGAACTTCGGCTACTCGCACGTCTCCGAGCACTTTTTCGACGACGCCCAGGACATCGGCCTCGACCCGCACGGCGAATCCAACGTCCGCACCAACATGTATGAATACTCCCTCACCTACGTCATCCACACCCGCGTCAACAAGCGCTTCTCCATCTTCGCCGACGCCGGACTCGGCGGTCTCACCTTCCAAACCCTTCAAAAGCAATACAACCTCTACCCCGCGACACAGAACCTCCCCACCGGCGTCTTCGGCTCAGGTGCGGACCTGCATCTCAGCAGCCACTTCGACCTCCGCGCCGAGTACCGTGGTCTCTTCTACAAGAGCCCTCACCTCTTTAGCTATCCCACACCACTCACTCTAACCAGCGAACCCACAATCAGCCTCGTCTACAATTTCCACCCCGCCCAACCCTGGATCCCCTACCCAGCACCCCATCATCCCTAACACCAAAACACCAGAGGCCGCCAACAGGCGGCCTTTCGCTGCACTCTGGGCCTGGGCTCTGACCCCTGTTTTCAATGCGCATGCGCATGATCATGCCCACCCGGCCCATGATGATGATGCGAGTGCCCATCCACCTCCGCAACCTCCGGCGGCGAGCAGCACCCATCCACCGTCTCGCACTCCGTCACCTCAATCTGAATCGTCGCATGCTGAATCCCGAAGTGATCCTTCAGCTGATGATTCAACCGCGCCAGCACATCCTCGCACTCCGCCAGCTGCATCTCCACCACCTGCACATGGCACGCCATGGCATGGCTCTGCGAGGTCAAACTCCACACATGCAGATCATGCACATTCACCACGCCTGCCACGCCTTGCATCGCCGCACGAATCTCCCCCAGGTCCACACTTCGCGGCGTTCCCTCCAGCAGAATATGTAGCGTCTCGCGCACAATACTCAAGCTGCTCCACAGAATCATCACCGCAATAATCACGCTCAGCAGCGGATCGATCCACTGCAACGCCGTCACCGAAATCGCAAACCCACCCACAATCACCGCAGCGGTTGAAACCGTATCGCCCAGCATGTGCAGAAACACGCTGCGAATATTCACGTCCCCGGAAAACTTCCAAAGCAGCCCCGCGATCAACCCATTCATCACCACGCCAGCCGCCGCCACCATCATCATCAAATGCGGCTCCGCCGTCACCGGATGAAAAAATCTCCCCACCGCCGCCACCACAATCCATCCGGCCAGAACCATCAAGCTCAACGCATTCACAAACCCCGCCAGCACCCCAGCCCGCTGGTACCCAAAGGTCCGCTGATCTGTGGCAGGCCGCATCTGCAACCAAACCGCCACAAAGCTAAGCGCCAGCGCCAGAAAATCCGACACGTTATGCCCAGCCTCAGAGATCAACGCCAGCGAATGCGCCCTTAGCCCAAAGAAAAACGTAGCCGCAATATACATCGCCGTAAGCGCCAGCGACCCCTTCAGGATCGCCTGCATCCGCGTCTTCGACCTGGCCGTTCCACTCACACTTCAAGTGTAGAACGTCAAGCGCAGCCACTCAACGCAAAGCCCCCCGCCGTCCGCGTAGGACTCAGCTTCGCCAGTGCAGCTCCACGGGCCCCTTCAGCGGATGCTCACCCTCACCCGTCAGCCGCCGCTGCTTCAGCGCAAAGTACCACTTCGCCGGCATGTCCGCGTCGTCGATCAACATCAACCCCGGGTTCGACCGCAACCCCCGCGCCTGTTCGATCATCGTCTGCTGATCCTGCCCCACAAACTTCGCCCCAAAGTACCGCGCAATCGGCGTAACCAACGGAACCCAATAAGCAATATCCCAAGCCGCCAGCACATCAATTCGGCAAGTCGTAGCCGTCACCGGAGTAACCGTTGTCAGCGAAGCAAACCAATGCTCGCGGCCCTTAGCATTCACCGCCCGAATCGTCTCGTACCGCCGGTTCGGCAGCACAAAATCAATCGTAGTCACCGGCTTCCCCAGCAGCTTGTACGGCAAGCTGTTCGACGAAGGCGCATGCGCACTCATCCGAAACCCGGCATTTCTCCCGCCGTGTTCGGCGTCTTCCAACGGCTCAAACTTCTTCGTCTTCTCATGGATGCTACCCGCGCTCCGCCACCACCACGCCCGATGCACAAACGGTCCATGCGCCGGATCCATCAACCCGATAATCCCATGGTCCACATTGCAAGGCAGCTCCGCCTGCAGATGCGCACTCCGAAACCGCGCCCCAAACTTCGGCAGCTCCGGCACCGGCGGCAGCGCACTCAAGTCCCCCTCATCAAGCCCAGCCCGCCCAGCCCCCGCAGCCGGCACATACACCCACGCATACCCATCCCTCTCCACCACCGGAAACGAGTTCGCAAAAATCTTCGTCGGCACCAACGAATCAAACGAAGTCAGCGAAGGAATCTCCTCACACCGTCCACTACAAGGCTCAAACCGCCAGCCATGATACTTGCACTGCACCGTTTCTCCATCAAACCACCCCGCCGAGAGCGGAATCCCCCGATGCGGACACAGGTCCCGCATCGCAAACAACTTCCCATCACTCTTCCGCCCCACCAGCATCGGAATCCCCAGCAGCATTGCGACTGCCGTCGCGCCGCGCTTCAACCCCTCAGCACGCAGCGCCGGATACCAATCCCCAAACACCATCTCCGCCGGAGGCCCCGTCGGTCCATCGCCGCCGACCTGGACCAGTTGTGACGCCGCAGCTCCGCGCAAAATCGGCCGCATCGACTTTCCGCCTCGCTCACTCATCTTCACGAGTCTAGCAGCGTGCCTGGCTCGCTCCGCGCCAACGCTGTCTCATGAACCACTTTCCGCGCCACCACCCTTTTCTCCCCCTCCGGCGATAAGTTCCGGCTTCTTCATCATGTCCTCCGCCAGTGCCTTCGAGAATCGAATCAACGGAACGAGCTCCCTGTCCGCCGGTGGCTGCTCCCGGAAGATGTGTGCCTCCACCTCCAGGCTCTCGCTGCTCAGATTCGCAAAGAACTGCAGCGCCGGAGACAAAAAGCGCCGCTCCATCGGCAGCCGCAAACCCATCTCCAACTGCTGCGCACCCTCCGCTTGCATAAACGGAAACGACACACCAATATTCGCAATCTGGACCTGGAGAACCTCCGGTTGAATTTTGTACGGAACCAGCAGGCAAAGCTCACCCATATCGATCGAAAGCCGCCCATCAAACTCTGGAGACGCTACCTCATCGCAACCGCAGCGTTTGTCCCACCTCGTCGTCTCGGGCACGGCCGTGTAACTGCTGACATTTTCTGAAACCAACTCCGCATTCTGTTTCCAGACGTTCGGCCCATACGGATACTGGCCCCGCCGCCAGATCAAAAGCTCATACTCACGCACCAGTTGATAGATCACCAGCGTCGCGCGCCCGCACTTCGGCGCCTTGCAAACATCGGAAAACCGCTCTGTCTCGCTTCCGCTCCAGTTCACTTCCACACCCAGCGACTCGCGCAGCGCTCCCTTGATCTGCATCAGCCCAGGCGCTCCCACCAGCGCCTCTAAAGTCTTCTCCACCGTCACAGAACTGGTTTTAGAGACGCCCCGCGTCTTCTCGTACTCCACCGGAGCTTCGTGGTCACAGGAGCACGAGCCTTCTATGCGAAACTCCCACCGCTCGTAAATCGTGCAGTCCACGCGCAACTTGCCCGGAAACACGACCGCCGCGAAGCGGTTGCGCACCAAGCGGCGTCCTGGAAAGTATTCAGCCATGCGCTCGAGAAACTGCGAAGACAATAGCACACTCACCCCAAACTCTGTCCCCGGCCTTCCTCGATTCACTCGTAAACTAACGCCAGTGGCTATCCCATCCCGTCCGCGCTCCACACTCCTCACCATCCTCCTTCTCTGGATCGCCTTCTACGCCAGCTTCACCCTCTTCACCCCCCAACTCCTCGACGACGCCGACAGCGTCCACGCCGAAGTAGCCCGCGAGATGCTCCTCCGCCACGACTACGTCACCCTCTACGCCAACGGCATCCGCTACCTCGAAAAGGCCCCGATCCTCTACTGGTCCATGGCCGCCTCCATGCGCACCTTCCAGCTCTGCGGCGCAACGTCCCCGCGAGCCCTCACCGTCGCTGCGCGCATCCCCCTCTCGCTCTCCGTGCTGGCACTAGCTTTACTCATCGAAGCCTTCGCCCGCCGCCTCTTCCACACCACCAGATCCGGTCTCTACGCCGCGCTCATCCTCCTCTCCAGCTTCGGCATCTTCATCTTCACCCGCATCAACATCCCCGACGCCGCAGTCTGCCTTTTCACCACCCTCGCCCTCTACTGCTTCTGGCGCACCGAAGAGCTCGACGCGGCATCCCACCAACTCACGCCCGAAGCCACTTACAACTTGTCATCTCGACCGGAGGCCGCAGGCCGCAGCGGAGAGACCCGCAGCTTCAGCTCTCGCCTCTACTGCCTAGCCTTCGCCGCCGCCTGCGCTCTCAACGTCCTAACCAAAGGCCTCATCGGAGTAGTCTTCCCCGCAGCCATCGTCCTCCTCTACCTCCTACTAACCCGCGGCCTCAAGCTCACCCTCCATCGCCTGCGCGAACTCCACCTCTGGACCACCCTCGCAGCCTTCCTCGTCATCGCCGCGCCATGGCACATCCTCGCCGGCCTGGCCAACCCAACGCAAGGCCATCCCGCACCCTTCCGCTTCGCCTTCCACTACACCTTCCCCTTCTCACTCGGCCACTGGCTAGTCCCTCTTCCCACCGACGGCAACGTCCGAGGCTGGTACTGGTTCTACTTCATGAACGAGCACCTCCTCCGCTACCTCAACCTCCGCATCCCCCACGACTACGACACCTCGCCCCTCTGGCTCTTCTGGGGCCTCTGCTTCATCTGGCTCATGCCCTGGTCCGCCTTCGTCTTCCGCGCAGCACTCTCTGCGATAAGGCCTGTCGTCTATGCAATGCGCGTTCTTCGACACGGTAAAGCTGGTCGGCTCAAGTTCCAACGCACTATCCATAGCCTCGGCCTCGAGATGCGCGGAGGATTATTGCTCGTTATATGGGCCGCCTTCGTCCTCCTCTTCTTTGCCCTCTCTACACGTCAGGAGTACTACGTCCTCCCCGCACTCCCCGCCGCAGCCATCCTCATTGCTGGTTGGCTCGCGCAAGAGGCGCGTATTCAATGGCAGCCAGTAGCTGAGAACGCCAGAAGGCTCCGCCGCGCCGCCCTCCGCTGCACCGCCGTCCTCCTCGCCCTCGGCACCCTCTTCGCCGCCGCTGCAACCTACATCCTTCTTCACGCGCACACCCCCGCACCCCACACCGACCTGGCCACCCTCCTCACCGAGCACCCCTCCGACTACGCCCTAAGCATGGGCCACTTCCTCGACCTCGACACCCGCGCCCTCGGCCTCTTCCGCATCCCACTAGCCCTCGCCGCACTAAGCCTCTTCCTCGGCCCACTCATCTCCCTAATCCTGCGCAAGAAAGCCCGTCCCCACGCCGCCAACATAGCCCTGGCCGCCGGCGCCTTCGGCTTCCTCCTCGCCGCGCACCTCGGCCTCCAAACCTTCGCCCCCGTCCTCTCCAGCGCGCAACTAGCCGAAGCCATCGCCCCACAAGTCCACCCCAACGACCTCATCGTCATCCACGGCGAGTACGAAGCCGGCAGCACCCTCGCCTTCTACCTCCAACGCCCAGCCACCTACGCGTCCCAACCCAACGCCACCAACTTCATCCACATCCTCCAGGGCCGCAGCTCCAACCTCTGGTACGGCAGCTTCTTCCCCGACGCCCCCATACTCTTCGAGACTCCTCAGAGTCTCGCTACAAACTGGCCCGGCCCCCAACGCATCTTCCTCTGGCAATCCTTATCCGACCCACCCATCCAACTCCCCCTACTCCCCGGCCCGGTTT
>JBAVDD010000334.1:0-29410 GCA_049587035.1 Acidobacteriaceae bacterium
ACGATGTCCTGGCGGCCGTCGCCGTCAATATCTCCAAAGTCGGCGCCCATCCCGGAGATGTTGCGCCCATCACCGTTGTAAGCCACTCCCGCATCCATCCCGATCTCTTGAAAGCCGTGGCCGCGGCTGCGCAGAAGCAGGTTGCGCGCGTTGTCGTTGGCGACGAAGATGCCAGGACGGCCGTCACCGGCAAAGTCAGCCACCGCCAATCCCATACCTTTGCCGATCAGGTCTGGTAGCCCTTGCTTGTGGGTGATCTCAGTAAAGGTGCCGTCACCATTGTTGTGGTAAAGCTGCATCGACTCCGCTCGATACCGGTCCGGATGGCAATAGGTGCGTTCCGCGGCTTCCATTCCTCCGCAGATCGGATCGTCTCCGGCCTGCCAGTCGCAATAGTTTGAAATGAACAGATCGAGGTAGCCGTCGTTGTCGTAGTCGATCCAACAGGCGCCGACGGACCACATAGGTTTACCCAGAGATCCGGGGCTAGTGAGTCCGGCCGCGCGCGTCACGTCGCTGAAAGTACCGTCGCCGTTATTGCGATAGAGAAAGTTGGCGTGCACGCCGGCGACGAAGATGTCCTCGTGTCCGTCGTTGTTGTAGTCGGCGACGGCAACTCCCATGTTGTAGCCTTCGCCCTGCAGGCCGGCCTTCGCAGTAACGTCGCTGAAGGTTCCATCGCGGTTGTTCCTGTAGAGACGGTTCCAGTAGTCGGGCCCGGTCTTGGTGAGCGCAGGCAACGATGCACCGTTGCTGCAGAAAAGATCGGGCCATCCGTCGCCATCAAAATCAATGACGCCCAGACCGCCAGGCAATGTCTCCACTTGGTACTTGCGCCCGCGTGCATCGTTGCGCAGGACAAAGCCGAGACCAGCTGCGGCCGCGCCTTCAACCATGCGGATGGACGACGGTGGCGCAGTGGCCATGACAACCGCGCGCCCCAGCCGGCCGCGGCTCAGAGCTGTAGCGGCCATCGCCGGAGCTGCGCGCAGGATGCTGCGTCTACTGATCGTCACTCAGGCTTTCCTCGTCGCGCTTTGCGCCGTGCGCCTGAAATGCGTCTGACAACCGGCGAGCTTCCGCTTCAACTCTTGCCGCTTCGGCATCGCGGCCAAGTTGACGCAGCGCACGCGCCTCGAGTGCATGGAGCGCACCCTTCTCATCCGGATAGCCCGCCGCAAGAGCAGGCGCCAGATAGCGCAATGACTCCGCAGCACTTCCCGATTGCTCCAGCGCCTTGCCCAACTCCACCTGCACCGTGCGATCCCCCGGCGACTCGGCCGATAGCCGTTGTAACCATGGAAGTGCCTGCTTGTAATCTCGGCTCTGCATCGCAAGTGAAGCCAGAGTCCGCAACGCATCGGCCTGGTGCGGATCGATTGCCAGCGCGGCCTGCGCCGTTTGTCGAGCACCATCGGAGTCCCCAGCCGTCAGCTGCGCTTCCGCAAGTCTCTCCAGTAGCGCCGGATCGTCGGGTCGCATGGAGATTGCAAGCTTGTATTCGCGTTCCGCCGCTGCAGCATCGCCTTTCAATCGCAGCAGCACATCTCCTCGCAGCCGATGCAGTGCGGCTGGGTCTTCAGCCGCTGTCTGTAATTGCCCGGCCGCATTTCCTGCCTCCACCGCATAGCAGATCGAGAGCACGTACGCCGTATTCATATCTTGAGGTACTCCGACGCGACTCGAAGATCGCAAGGCCAACTTTCTTTCAAGGGCTGGAATAGAGCCCTTGCATGACATTGGCTCTTTCGGATTTCCTGAAGCTGCTTTCAAGCGGCGAATCGTCGCTACTCCCGCATCTGTAGCCCGCAGGCTTATGCCAATCTGGCGAAAGCGTTCGAGCGCGAAGCCGGCCCAGTCTTCGAGAGACTGCTCAGAAGCGTGACTGCGCAAGACAGCCTGCTGATAAGCTTCGGCGGCCAGCGCATAATGGCCCACGCTTGCTTCGGCTTCTCCCAGATAGCCTTCCGGGATCTCCTCGCCGGGGCGGCCTTGGGCAGCAACCCGCAGACGCGGCAACGCCTGGGTGGGCTTGCCGATGCGCAGCAGATCGATGCCCAGAAGCAGGTTGGCGAAGTAGTCGCTGGGTTCGAGAGCGCGGGCGCGCTCCAGCAGTGGAATGGCCTCCGCAAATCGGGCCTGCTGGTGGAGTGCAAAGCCCTGCTTGAGCAGCGTCTGAAAGTCACCCGAGTCCGCGGCTTGCGCGGATGAGGCAAGGGATATGCAGAAGACGAGCGCAGCGGCTCCGCATGCGAGCGCGGCGGCTTTTCGAGTTTCACCCATGCTAATGCCACCATAGCGCCTCGTCGCGTGGGGTTGCAAACCGGAAGACACAGGGCGCGGCGGCGGCGTCTCTGTGGCCTCCGCGAAAATGAAGAGGAACGCTCTTACTGCATGATGCGGGCAAGCGGTTTGGGCACAAGTGTTTTTTCTTGAGGCGAACTGGCTGAACTGCGCACGCGAAGCCGGCGCTGATGGGCGCGAACGGGACCGGCAATTTCGCGCCTTTTCGTCAATCGACCTTCCCCCGAGGCGCGGCCGGAGGGGTGTGCTTTACGAGTTGCGTTTGCGGCGGCTCTACTTGAGGCTGTATCGAGATCTCACATTTGATCGGCTCCATTATTTTTGAACCAGTATGAGTGTTAGTCTTCGACCGAAACCTTATTTTGTAAGGCAGCAGTCCTCCTAAGGGCTCTGATCGATTTGCGGATAAGGCGAGCTGTTTGGACTTAAGTGGGCAGATATCGATTTTGAAATACTCGAAATCGGCGTCACTCGCGATGTCACTAAGAAGCGGATCGAACGCTGCAAGACGGAAGCTTCCAAGAAACCAGTACCGATTGACGCGGCTGTGGGCGAAGCTCCCTGGTCATGGCGTTTACGTTGCGCCTACAACCAACCCGAGGACTCGGTATTCGCCAGTCCTCACGCGAAGGGCAGACAGCCATACTGGCCTAGCTCTCTGCATAGGTGTACCTCAAACCTGCGTTGAAGGCTGTCGGAATCACCGGGCCGGTGGGTTGGCATACGCTGCGGTATACCTTCCGAACGTTGATGAAGACAAACGGAGAGGACCTGAAAACAATCCAAGAGCTTCCCCGCCACGCCAATTTCAAAGTCAAGATGAACGTTTATACGCAGGCCTTCATAACCTAAACCAGACGACGCATCGGAGGGTTGCGAGGCAGATAATGCTGCCGAAGGTTGATGAGGACGAAGGCTAATTTTCAACCCCGTTCTTTATCAAACCCTTTCGACCCCCGGGGTTTGCGTTTGGTTTTGCTAAGCGCTTGAAAAGGTTTGGCGTCCCCGACGGGATTCGAACCCGTGTTACCGCAGTGAAAGGGCGATGTCCTAACCACTGGACGACGGGGACGCATAGTCTATTGAAAAACAGACTCCTTCTAACGCTAACAACACGTACGGCAGGTGTCAAAGCCAGCGGCATACGGTTTGATTCTATCTAGCGATGCTCTGGAAACGGCACGCGGCCCAACCGCACGCGACGTCGCACTTCTGCATACTGCAGGAGAATAAAATTGTCGGTCATCCCCGCAATATAATCGGCGACCACGCGCGCCAACCCCTCACTCTTGATGTCTTCTATGTACGACTCCGGAAGCTCTTCGGGGTAACTCACCCAGAACTCAAAGAGCTCCTTGATCACCTCTTCCGCCTTTGCATGTTCAAGTTCCAGCGCAGGGCAGGTGTAGAGCGTTTCATAAAGATATCGCTTCTCCTGAAGGCGCTGCGCCTCTGCTTCTTCTGAAAACACGGCAACCCTATAATCAAGGGCTCGAATGTCTGCCAGCGATTTTGTCCCGGCTCGTTCAACATTCGCAGCAGTCCGATGAATCAGATCCAGAATCAGCGTCTTTTGCATTGCCTGCAAGGCATCATGAAAGATGTACTTCTCTTCTGCATCGGGGTGCGCACGTTCTACACCGATATAACTCGACCGCAGAATATCGACGTGTTCGCGGATATGCCCGATCTCGAGCAGCCCTGACTCCACGCCATCGTCGAGATCGGCAGTAAGATAGGCAATCTCGTCTGCCAGGTCGATTAGCTGCGCCTCGATCGGCGGCCGTTCGCCCAAAAAATATTCAGCCAGTTCAGGATGTTCCAAGGCCGCATAGTCACGCGAATGCTTGATGATTCCCTCACGCGTTCCCAACGCGAGATTCAGCCCGGGGTGACCAGCATAACGCTGCTCAAAACGCTCCACGATCCGCAGCGCATGAAGGTTGTGATCAAACCGCAATCCGTGCTGCCGCAGGCAATCGTCCAACGCACGCTCGCCGGCGTGCCCAAAGGGTGGATGGCCAATATCGTGTACCAGTGCCAGCGTCTCGGTCAGATCAACGTTGAGATTCAGTGCAGCCGCAACCTGCCGCGCCACCTGAGCGACCTCAATCGTGTGCGTTAGACGGCTGCGAAAATGGTCCGAGGCTCGGCTGGTAAATACCTGCGTCTTCCCCGCGAGGCGTCGAAACGCTCGCGCCTGCACCACCCGGTCGCGGTCACGCTCGAACGCTGTCCGATCGTCACTAGTGGGCGCCGCATAAGCGCGCACCGAAAGCCTGCGCTCGTCTTCTCCGAATACACCACAAGCATGTAAATTGTGGATCATTATATCCAGTGTATCGCGATCGGAAAGGCCTTTCTAATTCTCGCGGCCACCCGAAATATCGAACAGCTTATGGCTTATTTGGCTGGCGCGTTTCCAGCGTGGGCCAGCCGCACCCGTGCGCTCTCCAGTTTGTGTTGCACACGCCGCACATCCGCCGGATCGGCATCCGGAGCAAGCGAGCTCGAATAATCTTGCAGTGACTTCGTCCAGTCGGCAATAGCCTGCGGCAGTTCGCCGTTCTTTGCTTCGATCTCCCCAAGATGATCCAGCAGAGTCGGATCGTTGGGCATACGCAGTGAAGCCTTGCGCTCGTAGTCCTCTGCCATCGCATACTGTCCCTGCTTGTAGTACGCCCACGCCAGCGAATCCAGGAAAGCATAATTTTGCGGATCAGAGGCTACAGCCTTCTTCAGCATTGTTATCGCTTCATCCAGCTTGATTCCCCTGTCTGCATACATGTAGCCCAGATCATTTTCGATGGATGCATTGCCGGGATCGAGCGCCAGCCCCTTACGGAAATCCGACTCTGCCTCGTCATAAAGCTTCTCCCGCAACGCAGCGTCGCCGCGGTAGTAATACAGGATCACCTTGTCATCGGGCTTGGTCGCAAGTGCCTCCGCTTGGTCGAATGCATGCGACGCATCCGCCCAACGTTTCGCCCGCACATCCATCTCCGCAAGGTCGAAGAATACCTCGCGGTCATTCGGTGTTCCAGTCAACTGTGCCTGTGCCAGTTTCTGCGCTTCTCCAAGCTTGCCAGCGTCTGCAAGCTGCAGCGCATACGTAAGCTGTGCGTCGTGGTTCGAAGGCATCGCCTTAGCGGCTGCAGCCGATGCCTGCAAAGCTTTTGTCCATTCATGCGCATCTCGATACGTATCTACCTGCGAATCCGTTCCTTGCGCAGCATAGTCCCCGCCCAGGCTCTCCATCTGCTGATACGCTCCGATCGCCTCGTCCGTATTCCCTGCCTGGCGAGCGACGCTCCCCAGCAACTGGAGCAACGCTGCGCGGTTCTGCCGCGTATCTCCTGTGTATTTTCCATCCGGTGACGCTGTAATCGCCAGCAACTGTTTCACCGCCTTCAACGCATCATCGAACCGCCCCAGTCCCTCATACGCCCGTGCCTCGTTATAAATTACCTCCGGATCATTGCCATTGGAGAGCTGCGCTTCCGCTTTCTTGAAGGTCGTCAACGCCTGTTCAAACTCACCCTTCTGTCTCTCAAACTCCCCCTCGCGGATCAGCGCCTGCGCGTCTTGCGGATCGGTCTGCAGGATCTGCGCATTCACCTTCGCGGCTGCCTCCGTCTGTCCAGAAGCCGTCAACGCCGCCGCCAGCCCGCGCTCCGCATCGGTGTTCCCCGGGTCCTGCTGGAGCGCCCCTTGATACGCAACTGCGGCATCCTTCGGCCGTTTCAATTCGTCGTACAGCGCAGCCAGTGCAAAATCCATGCGCGCCGTCCGATCGCTATCCGGCACCGCGGCAATCACCTTTGCTGCGCGATTCAAATCACCCTGCTCGGAATACTCGCGTGCAATATCCAGCACGACATCTTCATTGGTCGGATCAATCTTCTGAGCGGCTTCGAACTCACCCTCCGCCTTCACCGAGTCATGATTCAGTCCATAGAGTTGCCCCAGCAGCAGCCTGTTTTCCAGGTCATTCGGCTTCAGCTGCACAATCGTCTCGTACTCTTTAATCGCAGCCTGCAGCATCTCCGTAGCCCGCGGCCCCTGCCCATCCCCCAGCGTGCGCAGATACACCCGGCCCAGCAACAAGTGGGCGTCTACGTCATCAGGGTGTTTGCTAATTTGATCCTGCGCCGCAGATACTGCTTCGCGGATTCGCCCCAGCCGAAAATAGAGGTTTGCCACGCCGTCCTGCAGAATCCGCGAGTTCGGATCCGCATCCAGTGCGAGCTTGTACTGTTCGATCGCCTGGGTCGCAGCGTCCTGCCGTCCCGACGCCACCGCCTGGTCCTCATACAGCTTCGCCAGTCCATAGTGATAGTACGATTCCGCATGATCAACGGGCTGGGTAGAAAGGCTCGCGGGTGTCGGCGCGGTCGACTGTGCCCACCCAAGGGTCGGCGCGCACAATGCTGCGGCAGCAAGAGGCAGTAACGTTGCGCGGAAAATTCGGGTCATGTGTTGTCCTGGAAACCTGGTCTCAGTTCGGTTTTAGATCGGTTTTAGACAGGCTCGTCTTCAATCGCTCCATCTACCATCTTAGACGGTACATTACAGGGTTTGGATACGAACGCACCAGTCCCCCGAGCCCTCTCCGGCCCGGCAAACCCCACCTTCTGCCGCCTATCCATGCAGAAAATGCCGAATCCCAGTAAACGCCATCGCCACCCCCAGCCGATCTGCCGTCGCAGTCACCTCTGCATCCCGCACCGAGCCGCCCGGCTGAATAATCGCCGTCGCGCCAGCATTCGCAATGGCCTCCACCCCATCCGGAAACGGAAAGAACGCATCCGAGGCCGCCACTGTTCCCGCCAGCGGCAGCGTTGCTTTCATGGCGCCAAAGCGCGCTGCATCGACACGGCTCATCTGCCCCGCGCCCACGCCCACCGTCTGCCCAAACCCACCCTCAAGTCGCGCGTACACAATCGCGTTCGACTTCACGTGCTTGCAAACCTTCCAGGAGAACAGCATCGCAGCAACCTCATCCTCTGTCGGCTTCCGCGCTGTAGGATACGTCAGCGTGTCAGCCGTCACCAGCGCCCGGTCCTCATCCTGCAGCAGAAAGCCCCCCGAAATCTGCTTCACCACGCGTGCCGACGTAGGGGGAACAATCTTCAGCAGCCGCAGATTCTTCTTCGCCGCAAACCTCTCCAGCGCCTCCACCGTAAAGTCCGGCGCAACAATCGCCTCCACAAACAGCTTGGCCATCTCCGCAGCCGCAGCGCCATCCACCACGCGGTTCACCCCAATCACGCCTCCAAACGCCGACACCGGATCGGCCGCGAGCGCACGAATATACGCCTGCTCCACCGTCGGCCCCAGCGCCACACCACAAGGATTCGTGTGCTTCACAATAATCACAGCCGGCTGCTCAAACTCGCTGGCCATCGCCCAGCACGCGTCCAGGTCCACAAGGTTGTTGTAGCTCAGCTCCTTCCCCTGCAACTGCACGGCGTTCGCAATGCCCTTCTCTGATCCGTCCGTATATACGCCCGCCGCCTGGTGCGGATTCTCTCCATAGCGCAGCGAGTTCTTCAACTTCGCCGAAACCCGCAGCACCGGCGGCAACCCTGGCTCCGCAACCGGCAGCCCCTCCAACGTACTAGCAATCGCCGAGTCATAAGCAGCCGTAGTAGCAAACGCCGTCCGCGCCAGCCGCCAGCGCGTCTCCAAACTCAACTTCCCTCCATTCGCCTTCAATTCTTCCGTCAGCGCCGCATAATCCTCCGCGCGAGACACTACAGCCACATCCGCATAGTTCTTCGCCGCCGACCGCAGCATCGACGGCCCACCGATATCAATGTTCTCGATCAACTCCTCCGTCGTCACCCCCACCCGCGCGGCTGTCTTCTCAAACGCATACAGATTCACCACCACCATATCGATCGGCAGAATCCCATGCTCAGCCACCGCCGCCACATGCTCCGGAACATCCCTCCGATGCAGAATCCCTCCATGCACCCCCGGATGCAGCGTCTTCACGCGCCCATCGAGCATCTCCGGAAAGCCGGTCAGCTCGGCCACATCCAGCACGGTCAACCCGGCATCCCGCAGTGCCTTGGCCGTTCCGCCGGTCGACACCAGCTCCACACCCAAACCCGCCAGCACACCCGCAAACTCCACCACCCCGGTCTTGTCGGTCACCGACAGAAGGGCGCGTCGAACAGCTTTCAAATCACTCATATATCCAAATTTTACGCGTTCCCACTGTGGACGCCCCTCGAAAGCCCTCGAATCATCCCCCTCTTCGCACACCCCAACACGCTAAAATAGAAGAGTATGCACGATTTAGCATTTGTGCGGGCGAACCTCCCACTGGTCGAAGAGAAGCTCAAGCTGCGCGGCATAGATCCGGCGCTTCTGCAAGGCTTCTCCACCCTCGACGCCGAGCGCCGCTCCGCCATCACAGAAGCCGAGACCCTCAAAGCCCAGCGCAACGCCCTCTCCGCCGAGTTCGGCCGTCTCAAGCGCGAAGGCGCCGACGTCTCCCTCGTCGCCGCGCAAACCTCGGCGCTCAAAGAAAAAACCGAACAGCTAGAAGCCGCAGCCACCGCGGCTGACCTCAGCCTCCGCGAGCTTCTCGAGTCCCTGCCCAACCTCCCCAACGATGAAGTCCCCGCCGGAACCTCCGAGCACGACAATATCTGCCAAAAAGCCTGGGGCACCATTCCCACCTTCGACTTCCTCGCCAAGCCCCACTGGGAGATCGGCGAGCAGCTAGGCATCCTCGATTTCGAGCGCGCCGCAAAGATCTCCGGTGCCCGCTTCGTCCTCCAGCTAGGCTCCGGCGCACGCCTTGAGCGCGCTCTCGCCAACTTCATGCTCGACCTCCACACACGCGAGCACGGCTACGTAGAAGTCCTTCCTCCCAGCCTCGTCAACTCCAAGTCCCTCTACGGCACCGGCCAGCTCCCTAAGTTCGCCGACGACCTCTTCCACGCCGACGACAAAGGCCCCTACGTTCCCGGCCAGTTGCAGGACAGCGACCACTGGCTAATCCCCACCGCCGAAGTCCCCGTCACCAACATCTTCCGCGACGAGACCATCGTTTTTCCGGAACCAGGCTTCTCCGCCGGCACCATCTCCTTCGTGGCCTACACCCCTTGCTTCCGCTCGGAGGCCGGCTCCCACGGCAAGGACACCCGCGGCATGATCCGTCAGCACCAGTTCCAGAAGGTAGAGCTGGTCAAGTTCACCCGCCCAGAAGACTCCGCAGCCGAGCACGAAGCCCTCACCCACCATGCAGAAACAGTCTTAGAACTCTTAGGCCTTCCCTACCGCCGCATGCTTCTCTGCACCGGCGACATGGGCTTCAGCTCCGCCAAGACCTACGACCTCGAAGTATGGCTCCCCGGCCAGCAGACCTACCGCGAGATCTCCTCCTGCTCCAACTTCGAGAGCTTCCAGGCCCGCCGCGCGAACGTCCGATACAAACCCGAAGGCGCCAAAAAATCCGAGTTCGTCCACACCCTCAACGGCAGCGGCCTGGCCATCGGCCGAACCTACCTGGCCGTCCTCGAAAACTATCAGCAGGCCGACGGCTCCGTCCGCATCCCCGACGTCCTCCAGCCCTACATGAACAACGAGAAGGTCATCCGTAAGCAATCCTTCGGACGTGATCTATGAACACACTCAAGGGCTACATCTTCTGGACCTACGAGCGCGGCAGCTTTCACTACGACGTGATGGTCACCGTCATCCTGCTCTTCCTCTTCGTCTCGCCGCGCTTCATCGACTTCAAAGACAAGCCCGTTCGCGAGGTCCCCCTGCAGCACAGCGAAGTCCTGGTCAAAGCATCGCGCAGCTCCGGAGATGAAGCTCAGTTCGTCTACGAGATCCGCGTAGACGACCTCCACGGCGCCCAATCCGATGCCGACCTTCGCCAGGCGATCCTCAACGTAGTCGAGCCCATCGCCGGCGATGTCGCCATCAAGAACTACTCTCCCGTGGTCGATACGAAAGGCCACATCGTCGCCTATGACGCCACCATCGTCCGTTAAGCCCAGCAAGCCTTTGCCGCGCAACCGGCGTCGAACCAAACAGGAGTTCGTTCCATGAAGCGCCGCCGCAAGCTCGCCATCCTGATCCTTAGCCTCGCCTCCGCCGCCCCCGTAACCATGGCCCAGGCGAACTCGCCCCAGCTCACCTACGTCCTCAAGCAGATGGACACCGGCAGCGCCAGATTTCGTCGCGCCACCGCCGACTTCCAGTCGGACTACTACGAAAAGATCGTCCACGACACCACCACCCAGAAGGGCTACATCTACTTCGAGCGGCAGGGCAACTCTACCAATATGGGCATGGTCATCGTTGATCCTTCGGCCCACACCAAATCGAACATCGTAAAAGTCATCCAGTACGAAGACGGCACGCTCCAGATGTTCGACCCAGGCGTGGACCAGATCACCGTGATGCACGAAGGCGCCAACCAGTCCGAGATCGAGGCCTTCTTTGCTCTCGGCTTCGGCGGCAGCGGCACCGATCTCGCCAAGGCCTGGAACATCAAGGACCTAGGCCCCGAAACCCTCACCGACAACGGCCAGCCCGTAAAAGTCGAGAAACTCGATCTCCAAGGCAAATCTCCCAGCATGCGCAAGAACTTCACCCACATCACCATCTGGATCGATCCCGTACGCGACGTCTCGCTCAAGCAGATCTTCTACACCCCCGCCGGCGACTACCGCACCGCAACCTACTCCGAAATCAAGGTTAACGGCAACGTCCACAAGGATCACTTCGCCATCAAGCGCGACAAGAACACCACCATCGTCAATCACTAGCCCGCAGCACACCCGACGCCAAAGCCAACGCCGCCAGTAGAATCACCACTGGAAAGCACTCCAGCGTATATCGCGGCTCGGAGTTATCCAGCGTCAGCAGCAGCAAACAACGCAGCGCCACAAACCCCAGCATCGCAAACGCCACCGCTCCGTCCCCACTCCATCCGCGTGTGCGCCATCGCAACAGTCCCACCATCGCCAACGCTAGATACGCCGCATTCAACAGCGCATAAGCAATCTCCTCAGCCGACTCCCTCGGATGCCTCCGCCACGCCCACCAATCCACCTGCATTGCCGTAAGCGCCAGCCGCGGCCGCAGCCACATATCCAGCTCCCGCGCAACTGGTAGCTCCACGTAATATCGCAGCGGATGCTGCGCAATCCGCTCCGCCGCAATCTGAGCAAACGCCGCATCAAACTCCGGCGTCGCCGTCACCACCTGGTTGTACTGCGCAAACAACGCCTGCGTCTGCTCCCTCTGCTGCGTGTTATCAAACGCCCTCGCCGGCAGGTCCCCCAGGCTCATCTGCGTATCGTCATAGCTCCAATAAATGTCCACCGTAGCCTTGTAATCGATCGCCCAAGTCCGAAACCAGCGTTGAAACCCAAACGGCACGGCCTCACCCGGATCATTCGCATAGCGCGGAGCCAGAGGCTGAACCACATGAAACACTCGCCAGTTCCGAGCCGCCCAAACCATCAACGGCAACACCACAATCAACGAAGCCACTACTGCCGACCCTCCTCCGCGCACCCCGCGCGATCGCCACCCTACCCAAAGCATCACGAGTACCACCACCGTCGCCAGCAGTCCCTGCTCTGGCCGCAGCAACACCGCGCACGACAGCGCACACCCAATCACCACCGCCCAACCCCACGCCGCCTCACAAGCCCGCCAGCGAGCAACCCATCTCTCCAACGCAAACAGCACCAGCACCACGCAAAACACACTCAGCGACTCAGCCAGCACCACCACCGAATAGTTCGCCGTAAACGGACACAGCGCCGCCAGCCACATAGCAATCAAACCCGCGCGCCGTCTCCAAAGCCTCTCCGCAAGCATCCCCAGCAGCACGCATCCCACAAGGTCCAGCACCATCTGCACCCAGACCACCGCCGCATACCGCATACCCCCGAACACCACAAAGCAGCCAGCCAAAAACAGCGGATACCCCGGCAGCCGAATCAGCGTAGGCTGCACCACCGCCCCTGAAAATCCATAAACATGATGAGCCAAAAGGTTGTGTGCCAGGTCACCGTACAGCAGTGCATCGCCCGCCACCTCCGGACGAACATGGAAGAACAGCAGGCGCAGCAAAGCACCCGCCACCAGCGCCGCGCCCCAGCCATACTTCGCTCGCCCTTCATCCATTTCTTTGCATCATACGAGCGTAGGCACCTACCCGCACGTGCAGACTTGCAGTAAGCAAGGTACGGCCTGCATCATCCACGTTTCCGGGTAGTATCATGAGAAGTACGTCTTTTTATCGATGAGCAAACAAGTCTTCTACGATCCGCAACGCAAGCGTTGGAAGCGACTGCGGCGAATATTCGACGTGCTCGCTCTCCTCGGCGCCCTTGTCGGCATCTTCTTCGTCGTCGGCCTGGTGCGCATGAAACCCATGCACGGCCTCGACCTCCGCTCGGCCACCAAGCGCTACCGTGCGCTCTCCAATCCCCCTGCGCCCGAACTGCGGTCACGCGAAAAGCTGAACCGCTCAGCCCACCGCAAGACGGACCTCAAACCCTCCGACGTCACCTTCAATCAGGGTGAAGGTCTGCGCGCCGCCTTCTACACCGATCTCGACCCTGCCAGCTACGCCTCCTTCAAGGAGCACGTCAAGCAAATCGATCTCCTCTTCCCCGAGTGGCTGCACGTCATCACACCCGACGGCTCGCTCACCGCCTACACCCCCGACGAGACACCCTTCGCTGTCGTCGACTCCGCCGGAGTCCACGGCGTCGACCAGCAGAACAAAGTCCTCCGCACCATCCAGGCCGCTCGCGAAGACACCGAAATCTTCCCGATGGTGAACAACTACAATCCCCTCGCCGGCGTCTTCGAGCCCAACGTCGAGCAGTTCCTCCTCAACCCCGCCGCACGCGCCAACTTCGTTCAACAGGTTGATCGGTTCCTGGCCACCAACACCCGCTACCGCGGCCTCACGCTCGACTTCCAGGCCCTCCCGCCCGACGCCCAGGTAGCCTACAGCCAACTCGTCGCAGCTCTCTACGCCGACTTCCACCCCCGCAATCTTCGCCTCTACATCAACGTCCCCGTCGACCCCGAAAACCTCGACCTCAAGTTCCTCGCCGCCCAATCCGACGGCCTCGTCCTCATGAACTACGGCGAGCATCAGTACGGCACCGATCCCGGCCCCATCGCCGGCCAGGACTGGTTCGAAAACAACCTCCGCACCATCATGAAGGTCGTTCCCCGCGAGAAGATCATCTGCTCCATCGGCGGCTACGGCTACGACTGGTCCACTCCCCTGCTGCCCCCAGCCAAACACCGCAGAGGCCATCCCGATCCCAAACCCGCGCCGCCCGCCTACACCGCCACCATGCTCTCCACCCAGGAGGCCTGGCAGGCCGCATCCGATGCCAGCGCCAAGATCACACTCGACGACGACTCGCTCAACCCGCACTTCGCTTACGACGACGAAGATGCCAAGGTCCAGCACAACGTCTGGTTCCTGGATGCTGTAACCGCACTCAACGAGATGCGCGTCGCCCGCGCGCTCGGCATCCAGACCTTCGCCATCCAGCGCCTCGGCCTCGAAGACGACTCCCTCTGGAAGATCTGGGACACTCCCCTCAAAACCAACCCAGTAACGGCGCTAGCAGTAGTCGCGCCCGGTCAGGATGTAGACACCGAAGGCGACGGCGACATCCTGCGCGTCACCAGCCCTCCGCAGAACGGCCACCGCACCCTCACCATGGACGACGACCCGACGATCCCCAAGCCCTACCTCAGCATCGTCTCCGAGACCATGGACTCCTACCCGCTGCCCTACACCCTCTCGCAATACGGCTACCATCCCAAAGAAATCGCCTTCAGCTTTGACGATGGTCCCGACCCAGAGTGGACCCCCAAGATCCTCGCCGTCCTCAAGCAGTACCACGTCGTCGGCACCTTCTGCATGATCGGTGAGGTCGCCCAGGACAACATCGGCCTCATGAAGACCGCCTACCGCGACGGCAACGAGATCTGCAACCACACCTTCTCTCATCCCGACATCTCCGAGATCTCGCAGCGCCAGGTCGACCTCCAGCTCAACCTCACCGAGCGCCTGTTCGCCGCCGAACTCGGCGTCCAGCCCGTCTACTTCCGCCCGCCATACTCCATCGATCAGGAGCCCGATACCAACGACCAGGCCGCACCCATCCAGAACATCCAGAGCCTCGGCTACGTCATCCTCGGCGACAAGATCGACACCAACGACTGGGACGAGCATCCCCGCAAGACACCCCAGGACATTGTCAAAGAAGTCTACGACCAGATCGCTCAGTTCAACACCAAGCCCTGGACCCGCGGCTCCATCATCCTCATGCACGATGGCGGTGGAAACCGTTCCGCAACCGTCGCGGCACTCCCCGTCCTCATCAATTCCCTCCGCGCGCACGGCTACACCATCGTTCCCGTCTCCGCCCTCATCGGCAAAACCCGTGCCGAAGTCATGCCCCCCATCAAGGGCCGCCAACGCTACTACGCATTCATCGACTCCATCGCCTTCTTCCTCATCTCCTTCTTCAACCACTTCGTCATCAGCGTCTTCTTCATCGGCGACATCCTCATGAGCGGCCGCCTCGTCATCCTCGGCCTCTTCGCAACCATCGACCGCTTCCGCAAGCGCAAGGACTTCTCCACCCCCGACTACCAGCCCCGCGTCGCCGTCCTCATCCCCGCCTACAACGAAGCCAAGGTCATCGCCCGCACCATCCGCTCCGTGCTGATGTCCAACTACAAGAACATCCGCATCCTCGTCATCGACGACGGCTCCACCGACGACACCTTCAAGATCGCCACCGAGACCTACGCCAAAGAGATCGCAGCCGGCCGCGTCACCGTCCTCACCAAGCCCAACGGCGGCAAGGCTGACGCTCTCAACTACGGCCTCGCGCAAACCAACGAAGACATCTACGTCGGCATCGACGCGGACGGCGTCATCGCGCACGACGCCATCACCCGGTTAGTCCACCACTTCGCCAACCCCCACATCGGCGCCGTAGCCGGCAACGCCAAGGTAGGCAACCGCATCAACCTCTGGACCCGCTGGCAGGCCCTCGAATACATCACGAGCCAAAACTTCGAGCGCCGTGCTTTAGACCTCTTCGACGTAGTCATGGTCGTCCCCGGAGCCATCGGAGCCTGGCGCACCGCAGCCGTCAAAACCGGTGGCTGCTACCACCCCGACACCGTAGCCGAGGACGCCGACCTGACCATGAACCTCCTCGAGCAGGGCTACGCCGTCATCTACGAGGACCAGGCCCTCGCCTTCACCGAAGCCCCCGCCACCGCCAACAGCCTGGCCCGACAACGCTTCCGCTGGTCCTTCGGAATCCTGCAAGCCGTCTTCAAACATCGCGGAGCCATCACCCATCGCCGCGCCATGGGCCTCTTTGCGCTGCCCAACACCGTCGTCTTCCAGATCCTCCTGCCGCTGGTCTCGCCCCTCATCGACCTGATGTTCGTAGCCGGCGTCATCCACTACTTCATCGACAAGCACTTCCACCCCAACACCACCAGCTCCTCGGACCTCTACAAGCTAATCGCCTTCTTCGCGGCCTTCCTGATCATCGACTTCGTAACCTCCGCCCTGGCCTTCGCGCTGGAGCGCAAACACCCCGCCAGCAAAGGCGACGCCTGGCTCTTAGTCCACATCTGGATCCAGCGCTTCACCTACCGTCAACTCTTCTCCTGGGTCCTGATCCGCACCGTAAAGCGAGCCATCGACGGCAAGAGCTTCAGCTGGGACAAACTAGAACGCACAGCAGTAATGTCCAAATCCACCGAGCACCTAACCCAGGAACCCCGCCCGTAACCTCTACCGGTAGAGCGCCCCTATTCGACCCACCACAAAAACGGGTGCCCCATGTCTCGCCTTTGAGACATGGGATGTAGGATGTCTGGCCAGCGGCCCATCTTGGACCAACCACGAACACGGGTGTCCCATGTCTCGCTTCTGAGACATGGGATGTAGGATGTCTGCATGGCACAAGGTCTAGTTCGATATCACCAGACCGGCCATCTCCACTTCCTTACGTTTAGCTGCTACCACCGGCAGGGATACTTCCACCAAAGGAAAAGAACTATTCATGCAGTCGTTAGAAGCGATGCGCCAACGCTACGACTTCTATGTCCTGGGATATGTGGTGATGCCCGAACATGTTCACTTGGTCGTAAGCGAACCAAAGCACGCCCCGCTCTCAAAGGCCGTGCAGGCGTTGAAGCTTTCCGTCGCCGTGCAGAGCGTCAAGCGACCCTTCTGGCAGGTGAGATATTACGATTTCAACGTCTTTACCGGACGGAAGTTGGCGGAGAAAATGCGCTACATGCATCGCAATCCGGTGAAGCGAGGATTGGTCGAAAAACCGGAGGACTGGAAATGGTCAAGCTACAACCACTACCTATCAGGCTCTCCCTCCGTCGTAGAGATCGAGTCGGAATGGACCACGATGCGCAGAAATCGTGCCCCGCCATGAACCCACGTCTCAAATGCGAGACGTGGGGCACCCGCATGGGCGGTGGGCTAGATGTGGGCGACCCGCTACATTCGACCCAGTGATGACGTCTGTAAACTCATTTCACCTTAGGAGAAGAGTTTGCTGATCTTCGGGATGGGCCTGCTTATTCTAGCAGTGGTATTTACGTGCATCGGAAAAACGTGGGACCGCCGCTATATTTGGGTATCTCGCGCAGACAACCCGTCGCGATATTGGGCAAATGTCGCCACCTACTATGCCGGTGGTGCCGTCGCGATAGGGATCTTCTTATGTGAACTCTACGCGTCCAAAAAATGAGCGGAGCTTCTCCATGGGCGGTTTGTGCTCGGCGCATCCCGACCGTCAGACTGCCTCCCGGGTGCCCCATTGCTGCGCTTGCACCTGGGGCATCAGTGGGCCCCCTGAGTCCTCCCCCCACCCCGCCCATCCAATCCCTGTGCCTGCTTCCAGTAAACTATCTCCAGAGGTTTCCATGAGCTCGTCAGTCGCCACCCCCACCACCCTACCGCCCTTCCGCAACGAGCCCTTCACCGACTTCTCCACCGCCGAGAACAAGCGCGCCATGCACGCCGCCCTAGACCGCGCCCGCGCCGAGCTAGGCCACACCTACGACCTCATCATCGGCGGCAGCGACCTCCAGACCCCGACCACCTTCAACTCCGTAAACCCCGCAAACCCCACCGAGGTCATCGGCACCCACTACGCTGCAACATCCAAAGAGGCCAACGAAGCCGTAGCCGCCGCGCAAAAAGCCTTCGCCACCTGGCGCAAAGTTCCCGCCGCCGACCGCGTAGCCCTGCTCCTCCGCGCCGCCGACCTCATCCGCCAGCGCCACTTCGACTTCTGCGCCTGGCTCGTCCTTGAAGTTGGCAAGAACTGGGGCGAAGCCGACGCCGACGTAGGCGAGTGCATCGACTTCCTCGAGTTCTACGCCCGCGAAGCCCTCCGCCTCGACGCCGCCACCACGCCCATCCAGTACCCCGGCGAAAAGAACCTCCTCCGCTACGTCCCGCTAGGCGTAGGCGCCGTCATCCCCCCCTGGAACTTCCCCCTCGCCATCATGGCCGGCATGACCGCCGCCGCCATCGTCTGCGGCAACACCGTAGTCCTCAAGCCCAGTCCCGACGCCCCCACCATCGCCTCCCGGTTCCTCGCCCTCATGGAAGAAGCTGGCATGCCGGATGGTGTGGTGAACCTCGTCCAGGGCGGCCCCGAAGTAGGCCGCACCATCGTCGAGCACCCCCAGGTCCGCTTCATCGCCTTCACCGGCTCCAAAAAAGTCGGCCTCGATATTCACGAGCGCGCCGCTAAAACCCAACCCGGCCAGCACTTCATCAAGCGCACTATTCTTGAGCTCGGTGGAAAAGACACCATCATCGTCGACGCCGACGCCGACATTGACTCCGCCGTCGAAGGCGTCACTGCCTCCGCCTTCGGCTTCAACGGCCAGAAGTGCTCCGCCTGCTCCCGCGTCATCGTCGAAGCCCCCATCTACGACACCTTCCTCGACCGCCTCAAGGAGCGCGTAGAAGCCCTAACCCACGGCACACCCGCCGACAACCTCCAGACCGGTCCAGTCATCAACGAAGTAGCCAAAAAGCGCATCCTCGACTACATTGCCATCGGCAAATCCGAAGGCCGCCTCATCACCGGCGGCACAGCCGTAGAAACCCCCGGCAACGGCTACAACATAGCCCCCACAGTCTTCGCCGACATCGCACCTACCGCTCGCCTCGCGCAGGAGGAGGTCTTCGGACCAGTCTTGGCCGTCATCAAATCCAACAGCTTCGACGAAGCCCTGGCCATGGCCAACAACACCGAGTACGGCCTGACCGGAGCCATCTACACCCACTCCCCCGACAAGCTAAACCAGGCCCGCGAAGACTTCCACGTAGGCAACCTCTACCTAAACCGCAAGTGCACCGGAGCCATGGTAGGCGCACACCCCTTCGGCGGCTTCAACATGAGCGGCACCGACTCCAAGGCCGGCGGCCCCGACTACCTAACCCTCTTCACCCAGGCAAAGTCCATCGCCGAACCCCGCAGCTAACCGGTTGCATTTGCTCTTGCACTTGTTCTTGCATTTGCATTTCTAGTTGTCATTCTGAACGCAGCGAAGAACCTGCTTCTCGCGCGAAGCGCGCCCGTTCTTGTCTTCACGCCGTCCGTACCATCGCCAGCCGAGTACTCTCCACCACCTCCGCCAGCGCCTGGTGATGCACAGTAAACAACGCCAGCTCCAACCGGTCCGACACACCCGTCTTCACATAAACACTCCGCAGATAGTTCTTGATCACCTGCTCTTTCGTCCCAAGTTGGTGCGCAATCTCTTTGTTCTTCATCCCTTCGCAGATCAGCGCCACAATCTGTATCTCGCGGCCGGTCAGCCGCTGCACCGCCTTTAGCCCCGCCTGATCCGGCGAACTCATCGTCGTCACCACAGCCCGCTGCATATAGCGTTCGCCAGCCGCCACGCTATAAAGGCAGTCCATCAGCTGCAACTCCCCCACCGACCGCATCACCACCCCATGCAACCGCCTCGCAATCCCTGCATCCAGCACTGCCTCCGGCTCCAGCATCATCACCGCGCGGCTGCCTGCCCGCTGCGTCCGATCCAGCAGATCATGAATCTCCTCCGTAAAGCTCGACGGAAAGATCACGATCGATCGCCCCAGGTTGCTCACCGCCGCCAATAACTTCGCCACATCCGAACACTGCGCCACCACCCGCACCGTAGCCTGCGCCGTCAACACCCGCGCCATCCCCGCTCGATAGATCTCCTGGTTATCCGCCAAAATCACCTGCACAGCCAAGCACTCCCTCTGGCCCTCGTGCCCGCGATCGCAGAACGCCTGTAGTCCTTATCGGCGTCCCGGCGGATTTCACCTCATGTTTTTTATTGCGACAGCCTTTGGATTCACGCCACCCTCCCCATCGCTACAACAATCCACAGAACAAGTCGCCGCACCATCCTGTCCGCTGAGTATCATCGACTCATGTCCCTGCAACCCTTCCACATCGCCTTCCCGGTCGACGACCTCGCCGCCGCACGCCACTTCTACGGAACCATCCTCAACTGCCCCGAAGGCCGCAGCTCCGACCACTGGATCGACTTCAACCTCTTCGGGCACCAGATCGTCGCGCACCTGAAACCCGCCGCAGCACCAAACACCCGCAGCGCAGACAGTAATCCCGTCGACGGCCACGAGGTCCCCATCCCCCACTTCGGCGTCGTCCTCGCCCTCTCCGACTGGAAGCAGCTAGCCGAACGCGTTCGCGCCGCCAACATCCCCTTCATCATCGAGCCCTACACCCGCTTCGAAGGCCAGGTCGGCGAGCAGTCCACCATGTTCTTCCTCGACCCCGCCGGCAATGCCCTCGAATTCAAATCCTTCGCCGATCTCACCCAGCTCTTCGCCAAATAAATCCCCTCCATCTTTCCTCGAAAATTTGACGGGGTCCTTTCCGATCCTCGCTCCATCACCGGCAAAGCAACTCTCGCCGTCCGCGCAGGACTAAAAGTTCTTCAGTGCCAGGTACTGATGGATGAACGCAATCGCCATGCTTCCCTCGCCCACGCCGCTCGACACGCGCTTGATCGAGTCATGCCGCAAATCACCCGCGCAGAACACTCCCGGCAGGTTTGTCTCCAGCGGAAACGGCATGCGATCCTTCAGCGGCCACGTCGTCAGGTCGCGCCCCGTGCATATGTAGCCGTCAGGGTCCCGCTGCAGCCTCTTCGGCAACCAGCCCGTGCTCGCATTCGCTCCAATCATGATGAAAAGCGCATCGGCATCGCGCGTTTGCTCTGTCTCTTCACCCTCGGCAGATCGCGTCCGCGTCACAACCCGTTCCAGGTGGTCTTCGCCCTCAGCCCGCACCACCTGCGTAAACGGCTCAACGTGAATATTCTTCTTCGCCGCAATCTGCTCAATCAGGTACTGCGACATCGTAAGTTCCAGCCCGTGACCGCGCACCAGCACCGTCACCTTCGCCGCATAGTTTGCAAAGAACACCGCCGCCTGCCCAGCCGAGTTCCCTCCTCCCACCAGGAACACGCGCTTGCCAATCACGTTGCTCGCCTCATTGCGCGACGCCCCGTACAGCACCCCGCGCCCCTGCAGCCGGTCCACACCCTCCGCTCCCAGGATCCTCCACTCCACCCCCGTCGCCAGCAGCACCACGCACGACGACACCCTCTCTCCTCCATCCAGCTCCACGCAATACCGCCCATCCTCCAGTAGCTCCAGATGCTCCACGCCCCGCGTCATCACAATCTCCGCGCCAAACCGTCCCGCCTGCTTGAGCGCCCGCTCGCTCAAATCCTCTCCCGAGATCCCATTCGGGAACCCCAGATAATTCTCGATCCGCGACGACGTACCCGCCTGCCCGCCCGCCGCCGACCTCTCAACCATCAATACTTTCAACCCCTCTGAAGCCCCGTACACCCCTGCGGCCAGTCCCGCCGGGCCCGCCCCTGCAATCACCACGTCATACTCGTTGAAGCGCGGCTGCGTCCGAATTCCCAGCGCCTCGGCCACACTCCGCACCGTCGGCGTCTCCACACAGTACGCCCGGTCCACAATCACCGACGGACCTTCATACTCTCCCGCCATGCACGGCGGTATCCTCCCCGGCTCCTTATCCGCATCCACCCACTCATACGGAATCCGGTTGGCTGACAAAAACGCCCGAATGTCCCTACAGTCGTTGTCATACTGCGTACCAATCACCAGCACCCGCGAGCTCGGCGTCTCCTTCGCGAACCGCTGTACCGACATCAGCCGGTCAGTCATCGTTTGCAGGATCAGCGCACTGCAAGCCGCCGAGCTCTGAATCAGCTCAAACAGGAGCTGCGCATCGAACTGCGCCACCCGCGCCTTCGACGTCGCCTGCACCGACGCAAACGACGGCGCCCCCAACAGAATCGGAACCTCTCCGAAAAAACTCCCCGGCTTGTATTTGGTCAACTCCTTCGAACGCCCGAGGATGTCCTTCCGCAACTGCAGTTCCCCGTCCAGCAGCACATAGAAGCTCGCCACCTCTCCTTCGCGAAGCAGCCAGTCCCCCGGCTGTAGCCGCACATCCGCTGCCCGCTCGGCAAAACGCTGCCGCTCTGCGTGATCGAGACACCCAAAGATAGGAATTGCTTGTAGTTCGGTAGTGGAAATCATGTTCTGATTGTCCCATGACCGCAGCCCAAAAGTGTCAGTACAGACGCGCAGCTCCCTCGCATAGCAGGTAACTTCAGACGCTATCCCGTCACTTCAATCTGCATCAAGCGATCGCTACCGTTTTGCCTTCGCCTTCGGTTTCGCAGCCTTTGGTTTGGAGGCTTTAGGCTTAGCCTTCACTACCGGCTTGCTGACCTTCTTCGCCATAGGCTTAGCCTTCACGACCGGCTTCTTCTTCGATGGCGTCGCTGTCTTAGAAGCCTTCTTAGCAACCGCCTTCACGACGGCCTTCTTTGCAGCCGGCTTCACAACTTTCTTCGCGACAGGCTTCGCCGCTTTCTTGGCCGCAACCTTCACCGCAGGCTTCTTCGCAACAACCTTCTTCGCCACAACCTTCTTCGCCAGCGGCTTAGCCGCGGCCTTCACCGGCGTTGTCTTCTTCGCTGCGGCTGCCGGCTTCTTTGCCTCCGGCGCGGCTTTCGCCGCCACAGACGAAGTCTTCACTGCTGCTGGAGCCGTAGCTGCCACGGCCTTAGCGCTCTTCGCCGCAGCGTCCGAGCGCACCGCAGTTCCCGCTTCGCCCGACGCCGCCACATCCAGCGTCTCGCTGGCCGCCGCCGCAGCCTTCTTAGTCCGAGGCTTCGCCACCTTGGCCTCGCGTTTCACCGCCTTGCGCCGCATATTCACCGGCGGAGGAGGAGCCGGCGGCGAATACGGCTCAAGGAACGCCCGCGCCGCCTCCGGCGTCTCCAGCTTCGCATCCATCACCGCATAGAACAGTGCCTCCACCAGCTCGTCGTACCCTGCCAGCGTCGGCGTAATCCGCATCTCCTGCATCAGCTGGTACGGAATCTTCAGCCGCGCCTGCGACCAGTCATTAAAGAACGCCTCAAACCGTGCCTTCAGCGAAGCGTTCTTATTCGAATTCACCGCCGTGTGCGCCAGCGACAGCACCGCCTCCGGCCTGGCCGCATAAAGCATCTTCCACGCATCCGACGGCGCCACGGCGGCCTTGCTCGCAAACAGCGCCGCGAACGTCTTGGTGTCCGCCTCCAGCGCCGGAATCTGCTCCGCGAACCCTGGCCGCGCAAAGTGCTTCTTCAGCGAGGTCACATCCTTTGGTGCCAGCTTCGCGGTCAACAGCGGAAAGTATGCCGCCGACGGATCCGGGAAGATCCCCATCGACTCCAACCGTCCCACCACGTCCCGCAGCTTATCCAGTTCCGTCTCATTCGCCTTCGACGAAGTCCACGCAGGGAACAGCACCTTCGCCCAGCCCTCGGCCTCCAGCCGCTTCAGCACGCGCAGCGGATCTTCCTCATGGAAAATCTCTTCCAGCTCATACTTGTGCAGCGTCGGGTGCAGTGCGGACATCATCCCCTCGGACTTGGCATTCTCATACCGTTGCCGGGTCTTCTCCTCCATCTGCCAACCCAGCCGCGCCGCCAGCCGCGTTGCGCGGATCATCCGCGCCGGGTCTTCGATAAATCCGTAGTTTGACACCAGCCGCAGCTCGCGGTTCTCAATATCCGCCACGCCGTTCAGCGGGTCCATCAGCAACCCGAATGAACCATCGTTCAACGACAGCGCCATGGCGTTCGCCGTAAAATCCCGCCGATGCAAATCATCCAGAATCGGCGCTGCCTTGTACACCGGCTTGCCCGGCTTCGGATACGTCGCGCTCAGCGTCGACCCCACCTCCAGCCGAACCCCACGCGGAAACGTGAAATACAGCGTCTGCGTCGGCTCGTCTTCGCCGATCAGCACCCCTCCAGCCCTCTGCAGCTCCTTCTTCAGCTTCGTAGCGTTGCCCTGCACCGCAACGTCCAGGTCGCGGATCGGTGCACCGCTGGTCAGGTCGCGCACCGCTCCCCCCACCAGAAAGACAGTCATGGATCGCGCCCTGGCTACCTCACGAACATGTTCGAGGGCGGATTGTTGAGCTGGAGTGAGGCGGGTTTGCAGCAGATAAATGTAGTCAGCCATGAGAGGTTTACTTTGCTCCGAACGGTCGCCTGCTTCTCAAACTCCCGCCCTAACTTGCCGCATATCAATCGTTTACAGCGTTGTAACTTATAGACACAACGCCCAATTCTACACCCTTTTCCGGCGCTTGGCTACTGTTTTGCACTATCATTGTGGCATCCGCGGCACCGCCGCCCACACCATGGCGCCAGCTCAGAAAAAAGTGGTTCTTCGCTCCTTCTCAAACGACATAGCTTGGGGCTACCTTCCCCAATCTGCCTTTCTGCGCGACAACATCGTCCAGCTTATGGCCGTCGATGGGCGGCTAACCCCCTTTCCCATCAGACACCTCAAACACATAGCTTATGTAAAAGATTTCAATCTCGATGACAAGCTCGATCCCGAGCGCATCGGCCGCGCCTCCTTTCTCGCCCGCCCCCGCGGCGACGGCGTCTGGCTCAAGCTCACCTTCCGCGACGACAACACCCTCGAAGGCCTCTCCACCCTCGATCTCGCCTTCACCGACTCCCTCCTCGACGATCGCGGCTTCTTCCTTACCCCGCCTGACCCACGCTCCAACACCCAGCGCCTCTTCATCCCCCGCCCAGCCCTCAAATCCATCGATGTCCTCGGCTTCGTCACCGCTCCCTCCCGTCGCCCGCTCCCCAAACTCAAACGACCCGCGACGCCAGACATACAAACCAAACTCTTTGGCGAGTAGAATCCGCACTATGAACCTCGGTGAGCCAGTATGAATCTCGGTGAGTTAGCCCAGCATCTTGAAGCCGAACTGGTCCCCGGCGAAGGAGAATCCCTCGCCGCCGTCGCCAACCGTCCCGTCCGGGGAGTCGCCAGCATCGAAACCGCCGAACCAACCACCGTCACCTTCGTTGCCAACCCCAAGTACGCCTCCCAGGCCCACACCTCTCACGCCGCCGCCATCATCGTCGAGCCCGGCTTCCCCTCCCTCAGGATCCCGACCCTTCGCACTCCCAACCCCTACCTCGCCTGGTCCCGCGCCATCGAGTGCTTCCACCCCGCTCCCCGCTACGCCCCCGGCATCCACCGCACCGCCGTCATCGACCCCTCGGCCCGCATCGGCTCCCGCGCTCACATCGGCGCCTATGTCGTCATCGGCGCCAACTGCCGCATCGGCGACGACGTCGTCCTGCTCCCCCACGCCGTCCTCTACGACGGCGTCCAGGTCGGCGACCGCTTCCTCGCCCACGCTCACTCCATCGTCCGTGAAGGCTGTCGCCTAGGTGACGATGTAGTCCTCCAGAACGGCGCCATCATCGGTGCCGACGGCTTCGGCTTCGCCAAGCACGCCAACGGCCGCTGGACCAAGATCATCCAGTCCGGCCCCGCCATCCTCGAAGACGCCGTCGAAGTCCAGGCCAACGCCTGCGTCGACCGCGCCTCCATCGGCGAAACCCGCATCGCCGCCGGCGCAAAAATCGACAACCTCGTTCAGGTAGGCCACGGCTCCACAGTCGGCGAAAACACCCTCCTCTGCTCGCAGGCCGGCCTCGCCGGCTCCACCATCATCGGCAAGAACGTCATCCTGGCCGGCCAGGTAGGCGTAGCCGGCCACCTCACCATCGGCGACGGAGCCGTAGCCACCGCCCAGACCGGCATCCCCTCCGACGTAGCTCCCGGAGCCGTCGTCAGCGGCTACCCTGCCACCGACAACCGCATATGGCTCCGCACGGTCGCCGCCGTAAGCCGTCTCCCCGAGCTCCTCAAGCGTGTCGCCGCTCTCGAAAAGGCTCCTCCCCAATAAGCGCCCCAACGAAGACCAGAAGTAGCCCCTCGCCTACGTCGTTCTTTCTGCCGATCCCCATGCGCTGCGGTCGAAGTAGCGCTTAATGCATACGTTAAATTATGCTATTTTGTATTCAATTGACTCCCCCTCCTCGAGGCTCTATGCGATCGTTTGGTATGCAGGCAGTTGTTCTTTGTTCAGCGTTGCTGGTAGTTTCCTGCGCATATGCGGAGACTACCGCGCACAAAGTTCAGCTTAAAGCTGTTCCTTTGCCGATGAACGCTGTGCGGCTGACCGGTGGTCCACTGAAAAAGGCGCAGGATCTCGATGCGCAGTACCTGCTCCAGCTTGAGCCTGCCCGCATGCTCGCCTTCCTTCGCCAGCGCGCCGGTCTTGCCCCCAATGCGCAAGGCTACGGCGGTTGGGATGGCCCTGGCCGCGAGCTCACCGGACACATTGCGGGTCACTATCTCTCCGCGGTCAGCATGATGTATGCGACCACAGGTGACGTGCGCTTCAAGCAGCGCGCCGACGAGATGGTTTCGCAACTGAAGGAGATTCAGGACGCGCAGGGCGACGGCTACATCGGCGCGCAGCTGGATGGAAAGGGCGTAGATGGCAAGGTTCGCTATGAGGACCTGAAGAAGGGCATCATCCGCTCTGGAGGCTTCGACCTGAACGGCCTCTGGTCGCCCTGGTACGTCGAGCACAAGCTGTTTGCTGGGTTGCGCGATGCGTACCATCTCACGGGAAACAAGCAAGCGCTAGACGTCGAAATCAAGTTCGCTACATGGGCAGAGAGCATTGTGGGCAACCTCAACGACGATCAGATTCAGAAGATGCTGGCGACGGAGTTTGGCGGAATGAATGAGGTGCTGGCAGACCTTTCCGCTGACACGAATGATCCGCGCTGGATGAAACTTTCCGACAAGTTCGAGCACCATGCAATCGTCGATCCGCTGTCGAAAGGGCAGGACATCCTCGCAGGCAAGCACGCCAACGCCAACGTGCCCAAGATGATTGGCGAGCTGGCTCGATATGAAGACACCGACAATGAGACGGATGGGAAAGCGGCAGAGTACTTCTTCGACGAGGTGTCGTTACATCACAGTTTCGCCACAGGTGGATCAGGTAAAAACGAGTATTTCGGACCGCCCGACCAACTCAATGACATGATCGACGGACGGACCGCCGAAAGCTGCGTCAGCTACAACATGATCAAGATGGCGCGGACGCTCTTCACCCTGGATCCTCAATCGCGCTATGCAGATTTCGTCGAGCGCGCCGATCTCAACGCAATCCTCGGTGGCCAGGACCCCGAAGACGGACGCGTCAGTTACATGGTTCCTGTTGGTCGCGGCGTGCAACACGAGTACCAGAGCAAGTTCGACGACTTCACCTGCTGCGTTGGATCGCAGATGGAAGCGCACGCCTTTCACGCGTATGGGATCTACGACGAATCCGGCAACAAGCTCTGGGTCACCCAGTACGCGCCCACCACGGTCGATTGGGCATCGCAAGGCCTGAAGATGGAGATGATCACCGATCTGCCGATGGGCGACTCCGCGACCTTCAAGATTACTGCGGGCAAGAAGACGAAGGCGACGCTCGAATTTCGCCGTCCCTACTGGGTCGGTCCTGGCTTCTCGGTGAAAGTAAACGGTGTGGAAGTGAAGAACGTTTCCAAGCCCGATTCATTCATCGAAATCAGCCGCAAATGGAAACCGGGGGATAAGGTGGACCTCTATCTCCCCAAAACACTTCGCAAAGAACCTCTACCCGACAATCCAAACCGCATGGCCCTCATGTGGGGACCGCTCGTGCTGGCTGGCGACCTCGGCGATGAGATCCACCGCAGACGCGGCGGAGATGCTCCCGAAGCCGCGCCAGTATTGGTGACGGCAGAAAAGAATGTCGATGGTTGGTTGAAGCCCATTGCCGGCGAACCCGGAGACTTCCGCACTGCCAACGTCGGACTCAAACAAGACATCGAATTTAAGCCTTTCTACGAGATGCCACGCCGCCGCTATGCGATCTACTGGGACGTCTATACCCCCGCCGAATGGGCAACCAAATCCGCTGCATTCAACGCCGCTGCCGAATATGTACGGAAACTCACCGCGGAGACGATCGGCTTCGCTCAACCAGGGCAAATGCAGACTGAACGTGATTTCAATGAGAAGGATGAAAATAGTAAGCCGGTACAGCTCGAAGGCCGCTACGGACGGCAAGGAAGTGGATGGTTCTCGTATGAACTTCCAGTAGAGCCCACATCTGCCGCAACCCTGATCGTGACCTACAGCAACGATGCGCGTGGACGAAAAGGCGACTTCGACATTCTAGTGGACGGCACCAAAGTTGGCGAGCAGATGATCGACAGAAGATCGCCAGAAGTGGACCTCAAGTTCTTCGATGTAAAGTATCCTCTGCCGCTTGACATGGTGAAGGGCAAGCAGAAGGTTACGGTGCGCTTCCAGGCGAAAGAAGGCGCTGCAATTCCCGGCGTCTTCGGCATCCGCACCGCGCGCGGTGACGCTGCCCAATAAGACTCACTACCGGGTAACAGAGGTTTGCTAACCGCTGTTACCCTTGAACCCATGAGGCTCTACACCCCCAGCCCACTCCCGAAGCTCATCACACGCTGCGCCCTGGTGGCCGTAGTCCTCGCCGCAATCACCGGCTGCCACGCCCACTACGTCTCCATGGACGTCCACAACGCCTCCAGCGAACCTGTCTCCCTGGTTGAAGTCGACTACCCCAGCGCCAGCTTTGGCATGGACACCCTCGCCGCCGGGGCCAACTACCACTACCGCTTCAAGATCATCGGCGACGGCCCCACCAAGCTCCTTTGGACCGACGTCGACAGGCACAACCACACGGCCACCGGCCCCTCCCTGCACGAAGGCCAGGAGGGTACACTCACGGTCACCATCAATGATTCCAACGCCGGCGCCAACGCCGCCTGGCAGTCGAACCTCCGCTCCAACTAAGCACAGCTTCAGCTCTAATCAGGTCCCGGTGCCCGTCCGATCTCCGGACTGCTCGGGGTCGTCGTGGTTGGCGTTCCCCCCTGCCGCGCTCGCCGCCGCGCATTGGCGCTCCACGCAAGGGAGCCAAAAAAAACGGCAAGAATCACAAAAAACACTAAGAGAAGAGCGGTTATCATCCGACAACCTCCTGAGGCCGCGACGTTCTCGGTCTCCTCTCCGTAAGATGCCATCGCTTCCTCATAGGTAAGCCAGCCGCCCACACAGCCGCCAGTGCAGTAGACTCGCATCGTGAGTCCAACCCAGCACCCAGATCCAAGTCCCGGCAAATTCATCACCTTCGAAGGCCTCGACGGCTCCGGCAAAACCACGCAGCTCAAACTCCTGGCCGCGGCTCTCGAAGCCGACGGCCATCGCGTAGTCACACTCCGTCAGCCCGGCGGAACGTCCCTCGGTGACCGCATCCGCTCCATCCTGCTCGACTCCCGCAGCGAGTCCGACCTCGGCGCCATCGCCCCCGAAGCCGAGATGGCTCTCATGTTCGCCGACCGCGCCCAGTCCCTCGCGCAAGTCATCCTCCCCGCCATCGCCCAAGGGTCCATCGTTCTCTGCGACCGCTACACCGACAGCTCCGAGGCCTACCAGGGCGCCGGCCGCGGCCTCGGCCCCGAGCGCATCCTCACCATGCAC
>JBAVDD010000335.1:0-2704 GCA_049587035.1 Acidobacteriaceae bacterium
GTGTTGGTCCTCGCGTTGGTTGCATTCACCGCACCTTCGTGGGGTGTCGGCACAATGGGTATGGGCACGAGCGGAGCCAAACTTTGGTGTACTTTTCTGTGGAAGTTCTAAGACTTAAGCACTTGCAAACGGCCAAAAGAGGCCCTCCGGTGGAGGGCCTGTCTGGGAAATCTGTATGGGAGGCTTGTAGGTGAGAGAGCCCTTAATCTCTTGGTTTGCGGCGCAACCGAATGTCCTCAGCTCGGATCATCGGAGATTCCTCGGCGAGGATGGAGGCGCGCTCCAGGACGTGTGCGAGCTCCCGCACGTTGCCCGGCCAGTCATGGTGGCACAGCGCTTGGAGTGCTTCAGCAGAGAGCATCTTGCGGGGTGAGGTTTTGCCCATCTGTGCGAGGAAGTGTTCGCTCAGGGCGACGATATCGACCAGACGCTCACGAAGCGGAGGAATGTCGATGGGAAACACGGCCAGGCGATGATAGAGGTCCAGGCGGAAGCTTCCTTCCGTGGCTCGCCGCTCAAGCGGCTGATGGGTGGCGGCGATCACGCGCACATCGACGTGGATCATCTCGTTCTCTCCGACCCGCTGCAGTTCTCCACTCTCTAGGAAGCGCAGCATCTTGGCCTGAAGGCCAAGGGGCATCTCGCCAATCTCGTCGAGGAAGAGCGTCCCGCTATGGGCTGCTTCGATGCGGCCGGTGCGTGACTGCACCGCCCCGGTGAAGGCGCCGCGGGAGTGGCCAAAGAGCTCGGCCTCGAGCAGGGCTTCGGGGATGGCGGCACAGTTGAGCACAACGAAGGGCTTGGCGGAGCGCGAGCTCAACCGATGCAGCGCATGAGCTACAACTTCCTTTCCCGTGCCCGTCTCGCCTTCGATCAACACCGTTACGTTGCGCGCTGCGACCAGCCGAATGGAGTGGGTCAGCTCGATCATGCTCGGGCACTGTCCGACGAGCTCTTCGATAGCCATCGAGGAGTTGCGCCCTGAGGTTGCGGCGTGGGGCGAGGCCGGCCGCTGCAGGATTACTGGGTTTTCCAGCTCGCCAGGCAAGTGTGTGCCGGCCGCGCGCTGAGGTTTGCTCTGAGCAATTAGACCGGAGAGGAGACCGGACGGTACGCTGCTGTCGCGATTGGACGAGCCCAGGGCTTCTCGCAGGGCGTGCAGCAACTCATGGCGGCGCGGGCTGCGCGTGGTGGCCACCCCGGGATCGCCGTCCATCCGCAGCAGCTCTATCTCCGGGTACATCACACCAATCTGCTCGGCAAGCTCCATCACCTCGAGGTCCGGCAGCCAGTGATCGAGCAGCAGGGCCTCCGGCATCCGGTCCTCGATTTGTGCGATCGCCTCAGCGCCTCCGCGCGCCTCGCGGACGGTCCAGCGCATCCCGCTGAGACTGCTGCGAAGCCGTTGCCGCAGGGACGCATCCGCGCTCGCTAGTAGTACCGTCCGATCAAAGTTAATATTTGCTGTCGCCATCGTGTTCTCCTGTCTCATTACCGCGCTGCGAATGCTTGTGCTTCCGACTCTGTCTCTTGTTCAATCCTGAGCAGCCGCTGCCGCATGCGTGCGACGATTGCGAAGATCCGCTGCGTCTGCCGCAGGCTCTCATCAATAGCAACTTCCAGCGCCTCGTCGTGGCCTGGCATTCTGCTCATCTCCAGACAGCACTGCAGGGCGGTAAGCGGCTGGCAAAGGTCGTGCAGCTCACTATGGCTCTGCTCCAGATCGATCTCGTTGCGGTGCTGGCTCATCGCGCTCCTAGGCCTGGCAGGCGAACTCAGAGGCCGCCTGCGATGGGTTCTTTGCAACTGCCTGGAGTGCAGCGGGCGCCTCGAGCCTCGGTACCCTTCGCTTGTCCCGAAGGCGGTACCCTAGTCCCCGAACGGTTTCAATCGGCGATGCCCACCGATCTTCGTCGGGATGGGCGGCTGCCAGCTTCTTGCGCAGGTAGGTGATATAGACGTCGACCACATTCGTTCCGGCCTCGGTCGTTGAGCGCCAGACCTCGTTCAGAAGCTCGGCGCGAGAGCAGCAGGCGCCGCGTCGCAGCATGAGGAACTCAAGCAACGCAAATTCCTTGACCGTAAGCTCGACTCGCACTCCCTCGTAGGAGACGCTGCGTTCCATACGATTCAGTGCGACACCGCCAAAACGCAGCATAGGGTCGGCAAACCGGTTGCGGCGACGCAACAGAGCGCGGCAACGGGCCATAAGTTCATAGAAGCTGAAGGGCTTGAGGACGAAGTCTTCGGCGCCCAGGTCGAGGCAGCGAACCCGCTCCTGGACGTCGCTGCGGCCAGTGAGTACAAGCACGAGCGAGCCTGGAAGATCGCTGCGAAGCTGGCCGAGGACCTCGGTCCCGTCACACTGCGGTAGTCCGAGATCGAGCACCACGAGATCGGGAGCCTGTTGAGCGGCCGCCTCCAGGGCGGACTGCCCGTCGCCTACCCGCTCCACTTCATGGCCTTCCAGCATGAGGCCCTTCTGCAGAAAAACGGCCAGAGCCGGATCGTCTTCAACTACCAGGACACGCATTGCTTTTTACCTCATGGATCGGATCAATTTCTGAGAGACCTCTTGAAGACCTCTGCTCTCTCATCTCCTGCATGACCAGATTCGAACGTCCAGCCGCGTTGCACAACCAATACCTACACGGATCTCATGATTTGTTCTCCCAAAGCGGAACGTTCTTGCGCTGTTCCGTTT
>JBAVDD010000336.1:0-1570 GCA_049587035.1 Acidobacteriaceae bacterium
GGTCTCGTCCACCCCCAAAACGCCCCATTGCAACGATGCACACAAGGAACAGGTTTTGCGCTTGCATGCACAGGCATCGCACACCTAATGTCTCTTCAACTGATGAATGAGCAGTGAGTCGGTAACGAATCGCTGGCATCGCCGAAGGAGCAAGATCCGATGCAAATCGGAGACGGCTCGTCAGCACAGCCGGAGATAAGTTGGCGACAAAGTCAGAAGTCGTTCGCCGGAAGTCCCGAAGGATTCAGCATTCGATGCAAGTCGGAGGTTGGTCGCCGGAGCAGCCGGAGAACCGATGGAAGAGGAGGGCCGGAGGTTGATTGAAGGCCAAGCCGGAGGACACGATACCCGACGCAAGTCAGGAGTTCGGCCACCGAAGCAGCCACAAAATCAACACCTGCCTGGACTGCAAGATTATCAATGATGAAACGCCAGAGACCCCGGTCTCTGGCGTTTTCGTTTGCACTAAAAACGCTGTAGCTCCGTGACCGCAACCTAGTACAAAATCGCATTGGCAATATGCATCCACCACGGCGACGCGTGCATGTACGTATACTCTGCAATCACCTGGCAAACCAACCACGCAGGCAGCCCATAAAGATAAGCCTTATGCACCCGCCGGTCGACGATCAGATCGCGCACCACTCCCATTAGGATCAGCACATCCGCCCCGATCGCCCCATAGACATTGAACGCCAGGAAGTGTTCCGGAAACCGCCCCCACGCCGCATCCGTCAGCACACACGTCCCCATCAACATCAGCCGCCGATGAAACTCCGGCGACCGCCGCCAATAGATAGCGAGCGCAACCATAATGCCAAAAGCGTAAACATATGCCCACTGCACGATCAGGAAGGCCGCACCAAACGCAGCATTCTTTGAATCGTTCTGTGCGTGGAAGCGGTCCATGCCGGTGGCCGTATAAGTCCCCAGCACAACCATCGTCACCGCAAGCGCCACACCGAACCATCCCAGCGTCCGATGCACACGAACCTTGTGCGTCCGCACCAGCAGCGATTGCAGCATCAGGAAAACCACCCACCCTGAGAACACCGCCGCATGGAAATCCAGAACAAGCGGCGGCAGCGGACTGGCATGGAACAGATCTTGGTCAATGGTCTGACTGAACCCAAAGACCACCACGGCCGCGATAACCAGCGACATAAAGAAATAGAAATACTTACGTATCCACTGCACAGGCCTGCTCGTCATTGCGGTCTCCGAAGGGGCCCGGTTTATCTCGTGATACGTGCATCAAATTTTTGCTGTGAACGAATACTAACAGGCGAACCCACACCACCCGCGCCCAAGCAAGAAAAAGGGCAGACTCTTTCGAGTCCGCCCGTCGTCCTTGCCTTCGCGCGAAGCGCCTCTCGCCGTCCGCGCAGGACCTACCAGATCAGCTTGACGGGATAACCCTGAAACTTCTGGTCGCCGGTGAGGATAGGAAGCCCCTCCGCAGCTGCCTGCGCTGCCAGCAGGCGGTCGAACGGATCAGCGTGATACGGAGGAAGCGCCTCCAGTTGCAAAATATGCTCATAGCGAATCGGCAGCAGCTCCATCCCATAGC
>JBAVDD010000337.1:0-1701 GCA_049587035.1 Acidobacteriaceae bacterium
TTCACGCAGGGACTTGCGTTCATTTGCGAGGCGCTGCGCGCCTTGGGCCATCGCGGCGTCGCCGTGGAGGATCCCTGCCTGCCCCTGCATCGAAAGATTGTCGAGAACGCGGGCCTCGGTGCGATGCCCGTGCCTGTCGATGAGCATGGGTTGCGGACCGAGGAGCTTGATAAGCAGCCGATCAAATGTGTGCTGCTCACACCCGCTCATCAGTTTCCGAGCGGGGCGGTGCTCGCCCCCGGCCGCCGTGCCAGGCTGATCGACTGGGCGCGACGCCGTGATGCGCTCATCATCGAAGATGACTACGACGCGGAGTACCGCTATGACCGCGGCCCGGTTGGCGCCCTGCAGGGCCTCGCACCAGAGCGCATCATCTATGGGGGCAGTGCAAGCAAGACGTTGGCCCCCGCCCTTCGACTCGGCTGGTTCCTCGTCCCTAAGGAGATCCTCGCACCGATGCTGGAGCGCAAGGCACTGAGCGGCGGACCTTCGCCCCTTCTTCAGGAGCTGACCTTCGCGGAGTTCATCTTAAGCGGGGAATACCACCGCCACCTGCGCCGCATGCGACGCCGCTACCGCGATCGCCGCGACGCGATGATCGATGCTCTCAGCAGATATATCCCAAACGCTTCTTTGCGAGGAGTCTCCGCCGGCTTGCACGTCCTCGCCGAGTTGCCCAGCGGGCTCGATGACTGCCGGCTTGCGATCGCTGCCTATGAGCGTGGAGTCAGCGTTCATCCGCTGAGCTGGCACCAGGCCAAACCGCGACCGGATTTGCCCGGCCTAGTGTTGGGCTACGCGTCGATGAGTGAGGCGAACATCGATCGTGGTCTCTACGCGCTGGCCAGCGCGATCGACTCAGCCTAGGGGTGCATGGGATCTGAGCGAGCGCGTCAGGCGCGTGGTCAAAAGGTTCGCACTGATCCCACCTCGCAGCCGCCCGCCGCATGAATACCGGAAGAAGCGAGCTTGCGGCCCTCTCGCAGCGAGGGTTTGCTCAGTCAGCTTTCAAGTTGGCCCAAGGCGATGTCATCCCCCGCTCCAAAAGAAGATCAGTGCGGCTCAGCCTGAAGTGATGCGCGGCTCAGCTGCTCGGGCCGAGTGTAGCCGCAAAGGGCCATCGTCAGATCGAACTCGGCCAGGATCATTCGAAGCACCGCCTCCACACCCGCCTCTCCCTCCAAAGCCAGGCCCCATATATACGGCCGACCGAGGAGGATGGCGTCGGCTCCCAAGGCGAGCGCCTTCAGCATGTCCGAACCGCCACGGACGCCACTGTCAAAAAGCACAGTCAGCTCCTCGCCAACCGCCTCGACAATCGCATTCAGCGCGTCGAGGGAGGCCAACGCTCCGTCGACCTGGCGGCCACCATGGTTAGAAACGACAATTCCATCGAGACGGCGCCGTACCGCCTCTCGAGCGTCATCGACGTGCAGGATTCCCTTGATCACGATCGGCAGGGGGGTCATCTCGCGGAGGTGGCTGAGGTCCTCCCAGGTCAACGAGGGATTGACGTAGACGCCAAGGTAGTGGCCAGTGGCTGCACCCAGATCCTCCTCTGGCGTCCGCTCAAGATCAGCGCGAAAGACCGGGTCTTGAAAGTAGTTTGCGTTGCCGGACCCGTTCAGGAAAGGGAGCCAGGCCTGCTGCAGGTCGCGCGGCTTCCAGCCGGGAATGAAGGTGTCAACCGTGACCACGATC
>JBAVDD010000338.1:0-3869 GCA_049587035.1 Acidobacteriaceae bacterium
TACAACTGCCCGATGCTGTGCTCGGAAGAGATGGACGGTTTGAGTAGCGTCCTGGAGATGGTGAATCTGGTGCCGGGCAAGGATTTTCAGATTGTCATCATCAGCATCGACCCGACGGAGACACCAAAGCTGGCGGCGGAGAAGAAGGCTTTCTACCTGCGTCGCTACGGGCATCCTGATACGGCCAGCGGTTGGCACTATCTGACGGGTCCGCAAGCGTCGATTGATGCCGTGACCAAGGCGGTGGGTTTCGGCTACGTGCGTGTTCCTGGACCTGATGGCAAGCTGACGCAGTTTGCGCATGCGAGCTCGATTGAGATCGCGACGCCGCAAGGCAAGCTGGCACAGTACTACCTGGGCGTTGAGTATTCGCCGAAGGACGTCCTGCTGGGCTTGGTTGATGCTTCCGGCAACAGGATTGGATCGCCGGTGGCCAACATTTTGACTTACTGCTATCGTTACGATCCGCAGATCGACAAGCACTCCCTGATGGTGGTGCGTGCCGTGCAGTTGGGCGGTATCGTTACGGTAGCGTCGCTGGGCAGTTTTATATTTTTAATGTTTCGGCGCGATATCCGACTTGCGCGCGAACAAGACATATCTCAACCGGGCAAGAAAAAGACCGGCGAAATGGATGAAGGCTAAACGATGGGACTTAGTCCGGTACTGTGGCAATTCCTGGTGCACTGGCTCCACGCTTCGGCGCTGTTTCCGGCGGAGGCGAGCAGTATCGCGCCGTATGTCGACGCACTGTATTTCTTCCTGGTGCTGATGACGATCGTGGGGACGTCGCTGGTGGCGATCCTGCTGCTGGTGTTCTCGATCCGCTATCGGCGCGAGAAGAGCCCGGTTGCCACGCAGATTGAGGGATCGACGCTGCTTGAAGCGACATGGACGATTATCCCGCTGGCAATCTTCCTAGTGGCCTTCGTGTGGGGCGCGTTGCTGTACTTCCGTATCTACGATCCACCGACGAATGCCATGAACATTTACATTGTGGGCAAGCAATGGATGTGGAAGGCAGAACATCCGGGTGGCCAGCATGAGATTGACGCGCTGCATGTTCCGGTGGGCAAGCCGATCCAGCTGACGATGATCTCGCAGGATGTGTTCCACAGTTTCTCGGTGCCGGACTTCCGCATCAAGCGCGAGGTGATCCCGGGACGCTACTCGACGGTGTGGTTTGAGGCGACACAGGTTGGAACGTATCACCTATTCTGCACGCAGTATTGTGGCACGGATCACTCGGCTATGATCGGCTGGGTTACGGTGATGACCCCTGGCGATTACAAGAAGTGGCTGGAGCAGTCGAACTCCGGGCAGAGCCTGGCGCAAAATGGCGAGCGTTTGTTCGCCAGCATGGGCTGCAACTCCTGCCACAACGGCACGGCAGCTGCGCGCGGACCAAGCCTGGCGGGTGTTTATGGTTCCAGGCTGACGCTCACCGATGGGCGGCAGATTCTAGTGGACGACGCATATTTGCGAGACGCAATTCTGAATCCTTCCGAGCATGTGACCGCAGGCTTTGCGCCGATCATGCCGACCTATCAGGGCCAGATCAGCGAGGATGGGCTGATTGACCTGGTGGAGTTTATCAAGAACATGCAATCGAACTACCGTGTGCAACAGACACTTGTCACTGCTGCATCAGGGGAAGCTGCTCCAACAACGCCCGCACAGGGCACAACTGAAACGGTGAAGCCATGAGTGCTGCGATCGGAAATACCATCGTCTCTCTGCCAGACCAGAGCACGGCGCAGATACCCAAGCGCAACTACATCAACAATGAGCACGGCTTGTTGAGTTGGCTGCTGACGGGTGACCACAAACGAATTGCGATCCTGTATTTGATTTCGATTACGTTCTTTTTCTTTATTGGCGGAGCGTTTGCGGGCTTGATTCGCCTGGAACTGCTGACGCCGCAACCGGACCTGGTGGCGTCGGACACGTACAACAAGTTCTTCACCATGCACGGTCTTATCATGGTGTTTTTCTTCCTGGTGCCGTCAGTTCCGGCGACGCTGGGGAACTTCCTGATGCCGATCATGCTCGGGGCGAAGGATCTCGCATTCCCGAAGATCAATCTGCTGAGCTGGTACTTGTATATAGCTGGCGGCGGTCTCTTTCTGGCGGCCTGCGTACTGGGCGGTGTCGATACAGGCTGGACCTTCACCACGCCGCTCTCGACCCATTACCTCAACACTCATGTCATTACGGCGGCGATGGCAGTCTTTATTGCCGGCTTCAGTTCGATCCTTACCGGGCTGAACTTCATCGTAACGATCCATCGAATGCGCTGCCCGGGGATGACCTGGTTCCGGATGCCGCTGTTTGTGTGGTCGCACTATGCGGCATCTCTGTTGATGGTGCTCGGAACGCCGGTTCTGGCAATCACGCTGGTGCTGGTTGCGTTGGAGCGGTTGTTTGGAATCGGAGTCTTTGATCCGGCCAAGGGTGGCGACCCGATCCTATTCCAGCATCTGTTCTGGTTCTACTCGCATCCGGCCGTGTACATCATGATCTTGCCGGGTATGGGTGTGATCTCTGAAGTGATCTCAACGTTCAGTCGAAAACGTGTTTTCGGCTATACGGCAGTGGCGTTCAGTTCGGTGGCGATTGCTCTGTTCGGGTTCTTTGTGTGGGAGCACCACATGTTCATCATGGGTGTTTCCAACTACTCAGCGCTGGTGTTCTCGCTGTTGACCATGCTCGTCGCGGTGCCTTCGGCGATCAAGATCTTCAACTGGGTGTTTACGATGCAGAAGGGGTCGATCACCTTCGAGACGCCAATGTTGTATGCGTTCGGTTTCATGGGACTGTTCACCATCGGCGGCTTGACGGGTGTCTTCCTTGGCTCGCTGGGTATGGATATTCACCTGACCGAGACGTACTTCGTCGTGGCGCACTTCCACTTCGTGATGGTAGGCGGCATGTTGATGGCGTTCCTCTCGGGTGTGCACTTCTGGTGGCCGAAGATGACGGGCCGCATGTATCCGGAGTCGCTCTCGAAGTTGGCTGCGGTGACGACGTTCCTCGGGTTCAACCTAACCTTCCTTCCGCAGTTCATCCTGGGCTATCTGGGCATGCCGCGGCGGTATCATGCGTATCCGCCGGAGTTCCAGGTACTGAATGTGCTGTCGACGGCGGGTGCCACGGTCCTGGGTGTGGGCTACATGCTGCCGATGTTATACCTCGGATGGTCGCTGAAGTATGGTGCGATTGCGGGGAATAATCCGTGGCAGGCTACCGGACTTGAGTGGCAGATTCAGTCCCCGCCGCTGACCGAAAACTTTGTCGAGATACCGATCATGGACCACGAAGCCTATGACTACGAGTGGCTCGAGAACAAGACCAAGAACGAGGTGACGACCGTTGGATAGCGCACTCGCGACTACAGATCCGAACGATGTGCACGCAGAGCACGAACATGTCGCGCTGCCGCAGCATCGGCATCACTTTGAGACCGAGGAGCAACAGCGTGAGGCGGGCAGCTTTGGCATGTGGCTGTTCCTGGTGACCGAGGTCATGTTCTTCGGTGGCATGTTCATGGCCTACCTGCTGTATCGCAATTGGTATTACCCGGCATTCGCCGTTGGATCAAACCAACTAAGCATAGCGATAGGAACAGCGAATACCGCGGTTCTAATTACCTCTGGGTTCTGCATGGCCCTTGGAGTCTGGGCAGCCGAGATGCGTAGACGCAAACTCCTGGTAGGGATGCTCGTCCTCACGATTCTCTTCGGCCTCGTGTTCCTGGGATTGAAAGGCAGCGAGTATCACGAGAAATATGTGCTGCACCATATTCCGGGAGATAACTTTAATATCTCAATGTTTACCAACCCGGCTGGGTATGGCCTGAAGGAAGACCC
>JBAVDD010000339.1:0-11225 GCA_049587035.1 Acidobacteriaceae bacterium
GTATCTATCGATGAGAACGGCGCCGCGACAGCCCAGCAGCCGGGCTCTACCACCATCACCGCGACGATCTCCAACTCCTCGACCGCCACCAATGCAGGTTTCTTCTCCACGTGTCCACCGGCATCGATTACTCTAGCAAATCCAAATTCATCCTCCAACAGCGTCAATGTATCTGTTAACACACGTCAGCCATTGACCGCTACGGTCCGCGATACCAATGGAAATGTCATCACAGGGCTAAGCCTGGAATACAACTCCACAACGCCTCAAACCATTCCGGCGACGATCGGCTCGGTAACGCCGCTTTATCCCGGCTCAGCGGATATCACTGCCGTCTGCCAGCCTTCCTCCTGCAATCCCGCTCCGTTCAATCAACTTGGATACCTGGGGAATGGCAAGTCCATCACGTCAAATCCCATTACAGTGAACGCAACAGGCACCAGCAGCACCGTGCTGTACATGGGGAGCACCTCATCGAACTACGTCGCCTTCCGTGACTTCACTACCAACCAGACAAGCACGCTAATCAAGCTGCCCTTCGTACCCAACTCGATGGTGATGAACCAGGCGGGCACTGAGATTTATTTGGGCAGCCCTGAGGGACTGATGTCGATTGCGACTGCAAGCAATAGCGTTTCAGCCGCGAACCAGTTGATTCCGGGCGTCGTGCTTTCCGTGTCACCGGATGGCGGCACAATTGTGATGACGGATCCGACTCGCCAGACCATCTCGTTGGTTGCCTCAGCCAGCAACGCGGTCATAACAAGCTACGGGGGCGTGGGGACAAGCGCGTCCTGGTCGCCTGATGATCAGGCGGTCTATATCACCACGGCGACGTTGAGTTCCGGGGCGACACCCACCACCATCACGGCATCACCCACCATCACGCCATCGTCTACCGTCACGCCGTCGCCCGTAGTCCTGACCCACTCCCCCTATACCGACTGGCAAACAGCGACCGCCGATGAGGGCTACTCGGATGTGACGGTCACCGTCCCGCACATCGGAGCATATTTTTCGGGACCAAAATTTTCGGAGGGCCGCACCTATTGCGCATCGAGTACTGTGGGGACAGGACTTCCACCCTCCGTTGATAACGAGTTCATTCCATTGGTGGATTCAGACCCGGCAATCACCGACCAACTTGCGGCCACGACGGATGGAAAGCACGTCATTGGAGCACACGCTATACCGGGTGGAACATCTACCTTGAATGATATCGACGTCACCTTGCCAACGAACACGGGTTGCCCGATTCCACCTGCGCCGCAGCCAACCAACGGCTACTTTAGCAGCGCGCCTTTCGTGCAACACCTGACCGGAATCAACGCGGGAACCATCACCAGCATTGAACTGTCGAGTAACTCTGCGGCTGCTTTCGTCAACTACACGCTTCCAACGGGGGCAACCACGGGCGGTGGCTTGTTGCCACTGTACTTCCCGCCCTCAGCCGGCGCGGGAACGATGCAGTTCCTGACACTGAGCAACGGTTCGACGGCCGCGGCTGCGCCCGTGTCTGGCATCTTCAGTACGGACAATTACACGTTCTACGTGGGTACGGGAGCTGTTGACGGAACTTCTGCGAACGACGATGTCCATATGATTACAATGACTTACCCAACGAGTGGGTCGCCTACAGCCAGTGAAGCGACGGGGGGGATCGTTACACCACAACTGCCGCTTGCCACGGGTGTGGGCTATGCTCCCGTCAATCTGCTGGCGCAGCATCCGAAGAAGACCACCACCTAAGCGCAATATGCTTCGAAAAGAAAAGCCCCCGGCTCCCGGGGGCTTTTCTTTTGTTGGAGTTAGAGGCCGCTTCGAGGAAGCGGGGTGCGGGGGGTGATCAGTGGCTCAGGCGAGATTCGAGGAGGTCTCGACCGACGGCGTCGAGGACGCCGTTGAGGAAGTGGATGCTCTCCGGGGCGGCGTAGCGGCGGGCTATCTCTAATGTTTCGTTGATGATAACGGCAGCCGGGGTCTTAGGGTAGCCGAGCATCTCGGCAACAGCGGCGCGCAGCAGGTTGCGGTCTACTACGGGCATGCGCTCGAGACGCCAGTTTTGTGCGTGCTTCTGGATGAGGGCGTCGACTTCTTCTTCGCGCTGGGTGGCGAGACGGTGAATGTCGTCTGCAAAGCCTTTGGTTTCATCATCTACGTCCTCGCGGGAGTCCCAGAAGAGGCGTTCGACTTCCTCCGGATTTTGCTTGCCCAGGTCGCCCTGGAAGAGCATCTGCATGGCTAATTCGCGGGATTTACGGCGGGTGCCCATCAGGATTTGGCCTCGTTTTTGGGGTTTTCGGCAGCCAGTTTTTCCTGGATGGAGGCCATCTCGATGGCGGCTATGGCGGCTTCAAATCCTTTGTTTCCAGCCTTTAGGCCGGCGCGGTCGAGGGCCTGTTCGAGGGTTTCGCAGGTCAGGACGCCGAAGGCGTGGGGGATGCCGGTCTCTTGCTGGGATTGGCCGATGCCTCGGGCTACCTCGTTGTAGATGGCTTCGTAGTGGGCGGTCTCGCCGCGGAGGAGAACGCCCAGCGTTATAACTGCTGCGTAATCTTTAGTTTGCGCGAGGGTGCGGGCGGCGGAGGGGATCTCCCAGGCGCCTGGGACGCGGACGATTTTGATGTCTTTGGGGGCGCAACCGCTGCGGGTCAGGGCGTCGATGGAGCCTTGCAGGAGGCGGTCGGTGATGACGGCGTTCCAGCGGGCTACTACGATTGCAAAGCGTTTGTTTGCAGCAGATAGGTCGCCTTCTACGGCTATGGGGCGGTTGTGAAGGGGGTTTTCGGACTCCCAGAAGCCTACGGTCAGATCAGAGGTGAGTTGGACGGTGAAAAGCCTTGAATTCCAATGAGTTAGCTCTGGTTCGGAGAGCTTTTTGGCTACGTCTTCGTGGTGTGCGGTTAGCCAGGCTTTTACGGTGGCGTGGATGGCGTCCAGGGGCGTAACTTCAATCATTAGAGCAGGTTCCGCTGGCTTGCGGCCCACGGTGAACTCGAGGTTTCCTAGTGGGGCGAGGAAGGGGGCACCCTTTCCTTGCGCGTCGGACCAGCCTTTGCCGGGCTCGAAGCCTAGTGTTTGGAACAGTTGCGCGAGTTGGGTGAAGGCTTCCTCCGAGGCTACTGGGGCTACGGCTGTTAGTCCTTTGATCATGATTCAGTCGGTCCTTAGGTACGCTTCCGATTGTACCGTTTACGGGGAAACTTGTTGGTTTGAGTGCACATTGAACCCGGTTTCGTGATGCAAATCGGCCGCTTGAGGTGTTATTTCGGAGCAGCTCCGGGGCAGTTTGGAGAAAAGAGTGTCAAGGGGCCTTTACAGCGGCACTTCGGGGCCCATTTTCCTCTCCCCACGAGGCCGATTGTCTTTAGGCGAGGGCTACCCTAGACTGCGTTCATGCTTAAGCGTGTGGTTCTTCTTTTTCTTCTATGCACCAGCGTGTGTTTGGCGCAGGGCAAGATGGCTTTCACTGTCTCGATGCTGCAACCATCCAACCACACTTATCATGTGACCTTTCGTTGCGAAGGCCTCCATGGAGAGTTGCAGGATTTTGAAATGCCACAGTGGTCGCCGGGCTATTACGGTATCGAGGACTATGCGCGCAACGTCAGCCACTTTCACGCTGTCGATATGGCCGGACACCAGCTTGCGTGGGAAAAGGTCACGAAGAACACTTGGCGCGTGGTGGCGGACAACACTCCGGTGATTGTCCTCGACTACGACGTGTACGGAGATACTGCCTTCGCGGCGAGCAACTACCTGGGAGATGACCGCGGCTATCTCTCGCCCGCAGGTCTGTTCGTGAACCTGGCTGGCCATCTGCATCAGCCAGTGAGCGTGACGATTGATATGCCTCCGAATTGGAAGAGGATCTCGACGGGGCTGGAGGCCGTGAACAAAGAGGGGAATACGTTCGAGGCGCCGGATTTCGACGTGCTCTATGATTCGCCGATCCTGATCGGCAACCAGGAACGGTTGCAGTTCGAGGTGAAGGGCGTGCCTCACTACGTTGCGGTTGAGAATGTGCCTGCGGAGGTCGATCGCACGCGGATGACGGCGGACCTGAAAGCCATCGTGACCGCTGCAACCCAGTTGATGGGCGAGGTGCCCTACAAGCACTACACCTTCCTGATGATGGGCCGTGGACGCGGCGGCATTGAACATGCCAACTCCTCCTCGAACCAGTTCATTGGAACGAGCATAACGACACCCGCCGGATACATGGGATGGCTAAGCTTTATCAGCCACGAATACTTTCACAACTTTAATGTGAAGCGCATCCGCCCTTTGGCGTTGGGGCCGTTCGATTACGATCAGGAAAACCTGACACACATGCTGTGGGTCTCGGAGGGATTGACGGTCTACTACGAGGACCTTGTGTTGGTGCGGGCCGGGCTGATGACGAAGGACCAGTATCTCGCGAAGATGGGGACTGCAATTGGAAGGTTCGAGAACAGCCCGGGCAGACACTACCAATCGGCGACTGAATCCAGTTGGAACACGTGGAACACTTCTTCAGGAATAGGTGGGGACCGCGATACCACCATCTCTTACTACGACAATGGCGCGATGCTGGGGGCGATGCTCGACTTGAAGATCCGGGAGAGTACAGGGAACCGGCGGTCGCTGGACGATGTGATGCGCGGGATGTACGAGACGTACTACGTGCAGAAAAAGCGTGGATTCACCGACGCAGAGTTTCAGGCAGAGTGCGAGAGCGTGGCGGGAACCAAACTCGATGAGCTGTTTTCCTATGCTTCCACTACGAGAGAGGTGAACTACGCGAAGTACTTTGCGCTCGCGGGGTTGAAGCTGGAGGTGAAATCCGCAGTTGCTCCCGGTGGCTCGATCGGACTCGATACCGACACGCAGGAGATACCTGCAGACGAGATGCCGGCCGGGCGAGAGGGGCGGGTAGCAGCGCCTGCGTTTCGCCTGGTGGTGACCGATACGGCCGCTGCATCACCGGCAGCTCTTGCGGGGTTGCAGCCCGGGGACAGGATTGTTGACGTGGACGGGATTGCGGCGACCCCGGCTGTGTTGAATGCGGCCATCCAGGCGAAGAAACCCGGAGAGAAGATCAACCTGCAGGTGGTCCGATCCGGAAAAGAGATGACGGTCGAAGTGGCGGTGGCTCCGAAGATGAAAAAAACTTTCACGTTGACGGTTGCAGAAGGTGCGTCGCCTGCTCAACGGAAGATTCTGAATACGTGGTTGCGGAAGGCTCTGTAAGACTTGCCGGTGGCGCTGCCCTGGCGTTGGCCAACTGGCGGTCGACCGAAGCGGCTCGCTTGCAGGAGCCGCTTCGGTAAGAGCTGGCGCGGATGTTGCGATGGTGTCCCCGGCGTGGGGTTATGGGTTGAGGTGGCCGGTGTATCTGGCTTCTACTATGTTGTGCTGGAGGGCTTCCAGGGTTTTGGGGGTGGGGGTGCCCTGGGTCATTACGCCTTCGAAGAAGTAGCCGGTGGCCCAGTTGCTGTTGTCACCTCCTGTGCCTAAGAGGATGGCTCCTTCCTGCTTCATGGGTTGGTAGTCGCCGTTGGGCAGGGGGATTGTGCCGGTGGTGGTTAGTGGGCCGGATTGGGCGTTGCCCTGGTAGATGGCGAAGGTGTGCTGGCCGTCGCAGATGCCGATGTCGGTGACGAAGGGGGTGTTGGCGGGGACGGCGAGGTGTCCGTAGATGCCGTCTTCCATGTCGAGACCGGCGTCGGGTGCGGACATTTTGGGCTGGTACATGATGTTGATGGCGTCCATGTGGCCGGCTTTGTTGTCGTCGTTGTTGGTTTCGGCGTTGCCGAAGTCGAAGCAGCATTTGTTGTTGAGGTTGAGGGCGGAGGTGACCATGTAGACGCCTTCGGGCTGGCCGTTGGTGGCGGTGTGGGCGGGGGTGTCGTTGCGGTAGCCCATGCCGGCGGCGATGGCGATGCCGTAGACGTGGTGGCCGTGGAGGGTGATGGGAAGCGCTGCGGCGTTGGCGGCGATGTCGTAGCCGTTGGGGCCGGGGCCTTTGGCGGCGCCGCCGGGAGGCGATAGGGTCAGGTCGTTGTGGTTGGGGGATTGGTCGTAGAGTTTGGTGATGGTGCAGGTGGTGTGAGCGCAGAAGGCGTCCTGGGTGTGAGCGTTGGCGTAGCCGTCGGGTAGGAGGCCGATGTTGGTTTGGGTTTGGTCGGAGGCTCGGGTGACCTGGTAGAGCGGGCCGGTGTAGTCGCGGTAGAGGGCGCGGGTGGTGCTGATGGCCGCTACGCAGGGGGTCGCGGTGAGGAGGTCGCAGGGGCGAGGGGTTGCGGCCTGGGCTGTGAGAGCGGCGGCGAGGATGGCGAGGGGGGTGAGGAATTTTGGCAGGCGTGCGGATGATTTGATTGGCATGGTGGTGGAGCCCCTTTGGTTGGTTGGTTTCAGATTGCAGCCTGGGCGTTGGCCAGGGAGAGGAGAATTTTCGCACCGATGGGAGGAGGGTGCGCAAGGGGTGGGCGATGCGATACTGTGATTCGTTCACTAAAATTTATGGACGCTAAGGCGAGTGGAGACTGCATGACGCACGGTATTTCTGCTGGACAGACGGACGTTTCTTCGGAGATTCGCATTGGGCAACTGGTGCTGCGATTTTTTATTGATGGCCCGGCTACGGGGGCGTCGTTGACGATGTTTGAGATGACCGTTCCTGCTGGGGCGAAGGTTCCTGTTGCGCACAGCCACGATGCGTTCGATGAGACGATCTATGGGCTGGAGGGCGTGCTGACGATGACGCTGGAGGGCAAGGATATTGAAGTTGGACCGGGGGAGGGTCTGTTTATTCCTCGCGGAGCTGTGCACCGCTTTGATAATCCGAAGGGCGACAGTGGGCGGGTGCTGGCGGTGATTACGCCGGGGATCCTTGGCTCGGAGTACTTCCTGGAGGTTGCGGCGGTTGTGAAGGCTGCTGCGGGTGGGCCGCCGGATCTTGCGGCGATCGCGGCGGTAATGCTGCGGCATGGGCTTACGCCGGCTTAGGATTTGGCGCGGAAGTCTAGATGAGGGCGGAGACTTTTGCTGCAATGGGCTGGTGGTAGGGTGACCAGGCTTGCCAGACGCTGGCTGCCCAGCGACGGACGGCTGCTTCGTGGGCGGTGGTGGTGTCGGCGTTGGCTACTTCGATTACGGTGAGGGGGCCTAGCGTGGGGGGTGGGGGTAGCCATTCGAGATGGGTGGGGTTGGTGGTTAGGACGCCGATGACTCGGGTGGCGTAGTCGTTGGCGAGGCCGCGTTCGATGGTGAGGTAGAGGGCGGTCAGGTGGACCCAGATGGATTGGATGGTGCGGCGCTCGGGTTGGCCGGGATGCTGCGCGGCGTAGGCGTCTACCGTGAGGCGGTGCACGGAGAGCATGAGGGCGGGGGTGGAGTATTCGCGGGCGAGGACCTGGTTGTAAAGGGCCCAGCAGGAGGAGGAGGCTCCGAGGTAGGTGTGGGTTGGGGTGTCTACGAAGGGGAGCTGGAGCTTGCAGTCGAGGCAGGTTTCGAGGGCCGGCGTTGTGGGGGTGGTGGGCATGCGGGCGAGCTGGGTTACTGGAGCTTCTTTTTGGGGAGGGGGAGTTCGGCGCGGAGGCTGCCGGGGGGACGGGTGCCGGTGACGCGGGTGCCGGTGAGGCTGACGGGCTGGAGGAGGGTGACGATGAGGGCGGTGGCGGGCTTGTCGCCGAGGCAGGCGTAGCTGTGGATGGTGGAGGAGTCGAAGTAGACGGAGTCGCCGGCGCCTAGCTCGTGGAGGACTTCGCCGTGCTGGACGCCGAGGGCGCCTTTGATGACGTAGAGGAACTCGAAGCCGCCGTGCTGGTGGAAGTTGGCGTCGGGACCTTTGCCGGGTTGGAACTCGGCGAGGTAGGGATCTAGCTGGCGGTCGGGGACCAGGTAGCCGAGGCTTTCGAAGTAGTAGCGGGGGTCCTGGACGCCGGACTGGGGGAGACGAACGCGTTCGGAGGCGCGATGGATGCGGAAGAGAGTGACGGGGATGGGGCTGAAGAAGTAGCTGAGGTCCTTGCTGAAGACCATGGCGATGCGCGCGAGGTTGCGCAGGGTGGGGACAACGCGGCCGGTTTCGAGTTGGGAGAGAAAGCTGGAGGAGAGGCCGGTGTGGCGACCTAGTTCAGCGAGGCCGAGGGAGGACTTCTGGCGGAGGGCGCGGATACGGAGGCCGATGCGCTTCTCGGCGATGAGGGACTCGACGGCGTTTTCGCCGACGTGGACGTCGGAGACGGCGGGGGGAAGGTCTTTTAGTTCAGAGGGAAGAATGCCTTCGGGGACGGGAGGAGGAGAGGGGGTGGGTTGCTTGGTTGCATCTATCTTTTCTCGCATGGGTCACCGATCAATTGATTGTTCTCTTTGATGGCGTCAATGTACAGCGGAGGTGTATGGAAGATTTTGCGCGACCGTTTATCGGAGAGCTGTTCTTCGGTGCTGAAGCCCATTTCTATGTGGAATTTTCTCCGCACGACTGCAGTCATGCCGTTAAGGAGACAAACTTATCGGATCCTCCGAAGTTGTGCACTTTTCGGAATCGGGCGCGGTCTGGTTACTGAATCTTGCCGCTGGTTAGGTCGTAGACTACGATGCCGAGGTCGTTGAGCCGGCTGATGGTGGCTTCCATGGTGCGGCGGGCGGCGGGCTCGTCGGAGGGGGGAGTCTTGTGGGCCAGTTCGATGGCGACGACGCGGCCGTAGGGCCAGGCGGAGGTGGGGATGGAGCTCATGGCTTCGCCGAGGGTGGAGATGGAGATGGTGAGCTCCTGGCGGCGGGCGTTGATGGGGCGGAACATGCCGCCGACACCGATGGGCGTGGTGTTGGCGTCGGCCAGCAGGACGTGGAGATCGAGCATGTTGGGCTGGATGGTGAGGACCGGGTTCTGCCAGTGATCGAAGTCGTGAACCGTCATGAAGGTGCTCTTGGTGGGCGGGGGGACGAGATCGAGCTGCTCGCGTTCGGTTTCAAGCTGGGCGCGGGATTGCTGCGCGGAGAGAGGAGCGGAGGAGCGGCAGCCGGTGAGCACGAGCAGCGATGCAGCGACGAGACAAAGGGCGGAAAGGATGCGGGGTTTCAGCACTGAGACAGGATATCAATATGACGAGAAGCGCGGAGGTGGGGACAAAACGACGCGACGGAGCCGGGTGGGCTCCGTCGCGGGATTGAAGGTGGTACGGCGGTTTAGTGGGGGCGATGATCTCCGCCGTGATCGCCGTGGCCGCCACCGTGATCCATGTGGCCGCCGCCGTGGCCGCCGTGGAAGTCGCCATGACCGCCGCCGCGGTAGTGATCGCCGCCGTGGTAGCCGCCGTGACGTCCGTAGATGTCACCGTGATAGTAGCCACCGCGTGCGCCATAGAAGCGATGACCGCCCCAGCCGTGGTGGTATCCCCAATAGGCCCAGGGGCCTACGCCGAGGAAGATGCCGTTGTAGAAATAGCCCGAGCCGTAGTAGCCATAGGGCGCGCAGGCGTAGGGGGCGTAATCATAGTATCCCCACTGGCAGGCTGGAGGGGGGCCGCCGACGGCTATGCCTACCTGAGGACCTCCGACGTGGACGCCAAAGCTCACCTGAGCACTGGCCGGTTGGGGAGCGAGGGCCAGACTGACGACCAATGCTGCCGCACCTAAAATCCATTTTAATCTACGCATGTTTAACCTTTCTTTCGTTGCTGCGATTGATGATTGTTGTAGAGAACCGCGCAATTAATCGGGTGTGTCAAGGGTGCCGCCGGAGAACCGGCCATGTCAACTTGGATGCAAGTTGTGTAACCAAGTTTGCACTGCTCGGTTGGACACACATGGATTGAAGAAGTTGCGCGAGGTTTTAGCTTTTAGCTTCTAGCTTCTAGCTTTTAGCTTTTAGCTTTTAGCTTTTAGCTTTTAGCTTGGACGGGGTGGTGGCTGGACGTTGGAGGGTGTTTTCATGCGCGGAGTGACTCTGTGGTAGAGCCTTCATGTGTGCGCTTCCGTTCGCGTGGTGTGTTTGTTCAGGGGTTGTGAAGGATGCTGGTGTTTAAAACGAAGCGGTGAAGCTGATTGGCTTCACCGCTGGGTGTGTAAGGTATTTGGGTTGCGCGATGGCTAGTTGTGGCCGCCGTGGTCTCCGCCACCGTGACTGCCACCTTGCGGATGACCGCCACTATGCTGGGCGTGACTGCCACCTTGCGGATGACCGCCGCTATGCTGGGTGTGACTGCCGCCTTGCGGATGACCGCCGCTATGCTGGGCGTGACTACCGCCTTGCGGATGACCGCCACTGTGCTGGGCATAGCCGCCGCCTTGTGCATGGCCGCCGCTGTGCTGGGGGTGGCCGACGTTGCCGTGGAAGTTGTCGCCGCCATGATAGCCGCCGTTACGACCGTAGATATCGCCGTGGTAGTGGCCGCCGCGTTCTCCATTGAAGCGGTGGCCGCCCCAGCCGTGGTTGTAACCCCAGTAGGCCCAGGGGCCTACGCCGAGGAAGATGCCGTTGTAGAAGTAGCCCGGGCCATAGTAGCCGTAGGGAGCGCAGGCATAAGTGCCGTAATCGTAGTAGCCATACTCGCAGTCGGGCGGAGGGCCGATGTTGACGCCTACCTGTGGGCCACCGATGTGTACGCCGAAGCTGACCTGAGCGCTGGCCGGTGGGGCCGCGAGAGCTATACAGGCCACTAACGCTGCAGAACCTAACATCCATTTGAGTCCACGCATAATTCTGTAACCTTTCGTACGGGGACCGCGGTTCCAATAAATGCATGGGTGAGGGCGGTGTCCCGTTGTCGCTCATATCAAATTGATTATGGCGTTGTGACGGGTGGGATGGCGAACCGCAGGGATAGGTTGTCCGTGGCTGAAGCGGATATGCTTGATAGATGAGATTTGTCTTCGCCCTGCTTTGCTGCCTTACTGCTTTGATTCCTCTTTCCGCTGGGGCACAACAGAGTGGTGGGGATACGCGGACGCTTGGCGGGGTGGTAACGGACATGGATGGGGCTCTGGTGCCGGGCGCGACGGTGGTGTTGCGGACGGCTGGCGGGAATGAGCGAAGTGCGGTTACGGATGCCGGTGGGCATTTTCGCTTTGACGGGGTGGAGGCGGGGGCGTTTTCGGTTAAGGTTTCGGCGGTGGGAATGACGGGGGCGGCGCGGCGGGGGGTGCTGAATGCGGACGAATCGTTGGAACTGCCGGCGATTGCGCTGAAGGCGGCGGTGAGCGAGGAGGTGGAGGTGTCTGGCCTGACGCAGCAGGAG
>JBAVDD010000340.1:0-1873 GCA_049587035.1 Acidobacteriaceae bacterium
ATGTCGAGAAGTATGCCGCCGTTTTCTGACTCCATATTCATGTAGACAATCTGGGACAAAGCGCTGCGCGGGTCGCCGCGACGTTCTTCTATAGGTATGCCGCCGTCAAAGAATCCTCCGTCGGCTGCTGTGATACCCATCGCACGATCTCCAATCCCCGCCCTGAAAAAAGCATTTGCACAGAGACAGGTCCGCGACAAGAATTATGTACACCTAGCGTAGCTCTTGAATGCCCAACAAGTCCATCCAGATATGACCCTACGCAACTAAGGCGAACGCAAGTTTCTCCATGTGTCTGCTCGATTTAGCACCCAGCAAATTCGCGAATATGGACCGACTGCCAGCCTCGGGCGCGTCGTTTTCGACGCCCCGTCTGTGATATCATTGAGTTTAACTTTCCGCTAATTGCGAATGAGGTGCCACCTTGGCGCAGCACGTATCTCGCAAGGAACTGAAGAAGGACGAGGTGCGCGATACCTTCATGCAGGGTATCAGCGCGCTGGCATCGCACCAGCTGGCGACGCTCTACGTTGTGATCGTGGCCCTCGTGATCGTCTTGGGTGTTTTTGGATGGCGGGGATACACAACTCGTGAAACGGCGAAGGCTTCTGCCGCTTTCGAAAGCGCGATGAATGTTTTTCAGGCGGCTGTAACCACTCCTGGCGTCCCCGTCCAGCCGGGGGCTCTCACCTACAAAGATGAGCAGACAAAATATACGGATGCCGCTCAAAAATTTGGCGATGTCGCGACAAAGTACCCTCGCGCCCGGCCGGGAGAACTCGCACGCTATTACGCAGCCCTGAGTCTTGAAAAACTCGGCAAGAATGACGACGCGAAAAAATGGCTGCAGGGCCTGACCGGAAGCAGCGACCAGGACTTTGCCGCCATGGCGGATTTTGAACTCGCGCAGCTCGATGACCGAATGGGTCAGGGAGACGAGGCAGCCAAGGTTTACCAGGGGTTGATCGATAAACCGACAATCCTGGTTCCGAAGCCGGTCGTCATGCTGGCGCTCGCCCACCACTACAGTCAAAATAATCCCGCTGAAGCTGCGAAACTCTATGCGCAGATCAAGTCTGAGTATCCCGATACGGCGATCGCCGAACAGGCCGATCAGGATCTAGCTCTGCTGCCCGGCAAGTCCTGAGCCGCGGAAATGGCAGTAGCCTCGCTGGCGGCCTATGCGATGGATGTGCGCCTCTCCCGAGGTCGCAGGTATCCTGAGCGGCCCCATCCCTACCGAACCGACTACGCCCGTGACCGCGACCGCGTAATCCACGCCCGCGCCTTCCGCCGGCTGGAAGCAAAGACGCAAGTTTTCACCACGCGCTACTCGGACCATTTCCGGAACCGGCTCACGCACACTCTCGAAGTCGCACAGATCGCTCGCACGGTGGCGGATGCCCTCCAGCTCGATTCCGAACTTGCGGAGGCGCTTGCGCTCGTTCATGACATTGGCCATCCGCCGTTTGGCCATGCCGGTGAAAGGCACCTGGACGCGCGAATGCGCGAATATGGCGGCAGCTTCGACCATAACCTGCACGCGCTGCGAATTGTCGAGCAGTTCGAACAGCGCTATCTCGCTTTTCCCGGCCTGAATCTTACGTTCGAGGTGCGCGAGGGCATCATCAAGCATTCGCGGGACTATCGTGGCCAGGAATCTCCCCCGGAACTCGCGGAATACCTACTCGACGAACTTCCCCCAGTCGAGGCGCAGCTCATTGACCACGTTGACGAGATCGCCTACAACACCGCGGATTTGGACGATGCCTTCGAGGCCCACCTGCTTGATTTCGACGCGCTGCGCTCGGAAGTTCCCTTTTTCGGCGATGCGTATGCGGACGTGCACCGCCGCTATCCGCAAGGCCCTCAC
>JBAVDD010000341.1:0-6400 GCA_049587035.1 Acidobacteriaceae bacterium
CCATCGCCGTGGCCGCATAGTAGATCCCGCGGTTTTCAAACTGGCTATAGTTCTCCACCGATAGCTTGCGATACTGCGCGCCCGACGCCACCACAACCGAGCGCGCACACACCGGTATCCCTCCCGCAAGTGTCAGCTTGTGAATGCCATCCATCTGCTCCGCCGTAACAACCTCTCTGGAGATCGCAAAGCGCACACCAAACTTCAGCGCCTGCAACTGCGCACGGCTCGCCAGCCGCTGGCCAGAGATCCCCGTCGGAAAGCCCAGGTAGTTTTCAATCTTCGAACTCGTACCCGCCTGGCCACCCGGAGCCGTGCTCTCAACCACAATCGTGCACAGCCCCTCCGACGCCGCATACACAGCGGCTGCAAGACCCGAAGGCCCGGCGCCGACCACCGCCACATCGTAGATCATCCCCGGATCCGGTAGTTCCGTGATGCCCAGTTCGTCCGCAAGCTGCGCGATCGTCGGCCGATGCAGCGTGCGGCCATCGGTGAGGACCACCGCCGGCAGCGTGGGTTCACCATCAGACAAATCATCGTCCGACTGGCCCAGCTCTTCGGTCTCGACGACCCTGTGCGGATAGCTGTTGCGTAGCAGAAAGCGATGCAGCTCCGTCGTCTCCGCATCATCCGCCCGCCCCATCAGCACCACCCCGCCATTCGCTTCACCGATGATGCCAATCCGTCGCCAGATAGTCGCCTGCGTAATCAGGTTTGCGATATCCCCCTGTGCGCGCATCAACCGCTGCAACTTCTCCCGCGGTATGCGGAGCAAGCGGCTCTCCGCAGCAGTCCGCGCCTCTACCAGCGATCCCTGCGAGTTCAGCAGACTCAGCTCGCCTGAGAAAGCATGCTTGTGATGGTGAGCGATCACAATGCGCTCGCCATCCCCCGCCGGCAGATAGATTTCAATGTCTCCCTCCAGCACGACGAACATATCGACCTGCCGATCACCCTGACGAAACAGCAACACATCCGCCGCGAAACTCTCCTCCTGCCCATAGCCGCGCAGGCGCTCCACCATCTCGTCAGTCAATTGGGGAAAGGCGAGATCCGGTCGAAAGTCCGGAACGTTCCAGCCGCTATCGTTCGTTCCCTTGTCGTTCATGGCCAATGGAATCTCCTTACTCAATGCGTGCTTCCATTCTAGGTTGCAGTTCCCGATTCCAGACTTGCGCCCATTAGCCCTTGCTGGCTCAAATAGACGAACGCTGCTGGTTCTCGCGAAATTCCGCTCGAAAACCTCTAAAATTGAAACAGATGGAATCCACCGCACAACCCGGCCTATCGCCTGCTTCCGAGCGACCCGACGCATCGAGCTTCTCCGAGACCTTCGACGTATCGAGCTTTTCAGAGAAGTTCGATGTATTAATCGTCGGCGCCGGCCACGCCGGTTGCGAAGCCGCCGCCGCCGCCGCGCGCATGGGCCTGCGCACCGCGCTCTTCACCCTCAACCTCGACCTCATCGCGCAGATGTCCTGCAACCCCGCAATAGGCGGCGTAGCCAAAGGACATCTAGTCCGCGAAGTCGACGCCCTCGGCGGCATCATGGGAGAAGTAGCCGACAGCTGCGGCATCCAGTTCCGCCTCCTCAACACCTCCCGCGGCCCCGCCGTCTGGAGCCCCCGCGCCCAATGCGACAAAGCCCTCTACCGCGTCCGCATGCGCGAAAAGCTGGAGTCCATCCCCAACCTCTTCATCAAGCAAGCCGAAGTCATCGACCTCGTCCTCGAGAGCGAGTCAGCAAGTCGGCAAGCCAGCAAGCCAGCAAGTCAGCAAACCGAAGTCATCGACCTCATCCTCGACTCCACCGAACCCTCGAAGGGGCACGGCTTCAGCCGTGCCATTAATGGCGACCAAAGTGAAGGGGCTTTAGCCCCTGAGGGAAAGCCCCGCATCACCGGAGTCCTCCTCCGCGACGGCCGCCGCATCGCCGCCCACGCCGTCATCGTCACCACCGGCACCTTCCTCAACGGCCTCATCCACTGCGGCGAGCAGCAATACACCGCCGGCCGCTCCGGCGAGCCAGCCTCCGTCCTGCTCGGCGAATCCCTTAAGAAGCTAGGCCTCCGCGAAACCCGCCTGAAGACCGGCACCCCCCCGCGCCTCGACGGCCGCACCATCGACTGGACAAAATTCGAAGAACAACCCGGCGACGCAGACCCAACCCCCTTCAGCTTTCGCAGCCTTCAATCCCTCGCCAACCCCACCGAAAATCCGGGTGCCCCAGGTCCCGATCCTGGGACCTGGGTTGGAGCGGCGACGAACGCCCACTGGCAACCACCCCTCCGCCAAATTAGCTGCCACATAGCAACAACAACTCCCGAGACCCTCGCCCTCATCCGCGCCAACGTCCACCGCAGCCCCATGTACACCGGCCAGATCGAAGGCATCGGCCCGCGCTACTGCCCCTCCATCGAAGACAAGATCGTCCGCTTCCCCGACAAGACCTCGCACCAGTTCTTCCTCGAACCCGAAGGCCTCAACACCCACGAGGTCTACATCAACGGCATGAGCACCTCGCTCCCCATGGACGTCCAGCAAGCCATGGTCCGCAGTATCCCCGGCCTCGAAAACGCCGAGATGCTCCGCCCCGGCTACGCCATCGAGTACGACGCCATCGACCCCACCGAACTCGACCGTACCCTCCGCGTAAAAAAGTTCACCGGGCTATATCTCGCCGGCCAAATTAATGGAACGTCCGGCTACGAAGAAGCAGCCTGCCAGGGCCTGATGGCCGGTATCAACGCCGCCCTCTTCGCGCATTGGGAACGTGACCTCTCTCCCACAAATTTGTCATCTCGACCGGGGCGCAACGCAGTGGAGAGACCTGCAGTTCTTGCGGCGACGATTCCAGGTGCTCCACAAACCTTCACCCTCGACCGCACCGAAGCCTACACCGGCATCCTCATCGACGACCTCATCAGCAAAGGCACCGACGAGCCCTATCGCATGTTCACCTCGCGCGCCGAGTTCCGCCTCCACCTCCGCATCGACAACGCCGACACCCGCCTAACCCCCCACGGCCGCGCCCTAGGCCTAATCGACGACACCGCCTGGGCCGCCTTCCAATCCAAGCAAGCCCGCGCCGTAGCCCTAAAGTCCCTCCTCGAAACCACCCGCCTAACCGACGCCGATCTCCCACACCTCACTCACCTCGAAGTCGCCAAGGGCGAACTCTTCGCCCAGTTCCTCAAGCGCCCAGCCGTCACCATCGAGCAACTCCTCCCCGCGCTCCTCCCACGCATGGAGACCACCCCAAGCTTCGCCCCTTGGCTCACAGCCCTGACCGCCGCAAACTACCCACAAACTCTCCCCGCCTGGGTCCGCAACGAACTAAAGACGGTAGAAACCACCATCAAGTTCGCCGGCTATCTAGCCCAGCAACAGCGCAGCATGCAGCGCCTACGCGCCGACGAAGCCCGCACCATCCCAAACTCCTTCGACTACCGCACCTGCAGCGGCCTCTCCCGCGAGATGGTCGAAAAGCTAGACCGCGTCCGCCCTCTAACACTAGGCCAGGCCAGCCGCATCTCCGGCGTAACCCCCGCCGCCGTAACCCTCATCCAGTGCTTCCTCGAAATCCAATCCCGCACCCCCCGCACCCGCACGGCGTAATCGACGACGTATATACTCGTCACCGTTGCGGAGAGAGGAGTCCGATGCATCATTTCATGCTCATTTTTGCCGTGGCTTTGGTGGTGATCGTTCTTGTGGTCTTTGTATAGAGCCGTACCTAGCCGTCGTCGTACCCAGCTCTCCTTGCGCTCGGCTCTGTTAAAGTGATCCCATGCCGCGCCGACATTCACGCCTGTACTTGCTGCTTTGCCTCGCCGCCAGCACGATCCACGCGCAAGTACCCAAACCGATCTCCGGCTTCTACGGCGACCATACCCTCCAGCTAGTCGCCGCACCCGACGGCTCCTTCACCGGCAGCTTCTACGACGAGACCGTAGCCGGCCAGTTCACTTGCGGCTTCCTCATCAAGAGCACCACCCCACCCTCCAAAGACGGCGTCTACAAAATCATCTCCTGGTGGCCCGCCAAAGAACTCGGCGAACCCGTCGACGACGAGGTAGTCAACGGGACCCTCCGCGTCTCCGCTAACCGTCTCACGCTGCAACTACCCAAAGACGCCCACGGCGGCTGCTGGAACGTCAACGCCGACCTCAATAACGGCCAGCCCATTGACCTCGACCGCGACCAGGCCGAGCCCACGTGGAAGGCACTCCGCGTCGTGAAGGCCAAACGCGTGCCGCTTCTCCACCAGCCCACACCCTCAGCACCCTCTCGCCCCTACATCGTGCAGGGCGACGTCGTCATTGTCACCGGCAAGCAAGGTTCATGGCTGCACATTGTCTACAACGCATACTCGAGCAGCAAAACCTTTACCGGCTGGGTGCAGGACTCCGACCTCCTGCCCGCTACCTAAACCAACTCACTGCGCAATCGCCAGCAATCCCTTCCCCGGCGACACCAGCACCGGCGGCCGTCGCAACTTCGTCGCCTGCTCAAACCCATAAGCCCAACCCAGCAAATCGCCATCCCGCCAGGGCCGCGCGCTAATCTCCAACCCAAACGGCAGCCCACTGTCGTAGTACCCCGCCGGCACAACAATCACCGGCACGCCAATCCGGTTCACCCATCCCGTATGGCTCTCCGGCCCAGTGCTCAGCCCGCCATTCTGCGGCATCGTCTCGTCCGGCGATGGCATCTGCGCACTCGGAAAAATCAGCCCATCCAAATGCCATTTGTCGAGCGCCGCCACATACTCCGCCAGCGACGCACGCTGCGGCCCCCAGAAGTTTGCCTCCGCCTCCGGATCGCTCGCCAGCACCCTCTGCCGCTGCGGAGCATCCTCCGCAACGCCTCCTGGTCTGCGCTCGCCCGTAAACACGCTCGGCCAAGCAATGCCGGTCGCCTGCGTGTACTGCTCGCCGCTGCGATACTCCTTCGGCCCAAACTCCGATATCCACTGGTCCGCGCCGTCCTTCAAATACAACCGCGACACAATCTTGTGCGTGCCAAGATCAAAGCTCACCGGCAGCAGGTTTTCATCGATCACCACCACCGCCCCCGCCGCGCGCAGCCTCTCCACAGCCTTCATCAACATCGCGCGCGTCTCCGGCCGCAGCACGTCCACCTTCGTATCGAGCATGAACGCCGGAACGCCAAACCGCTTCCCCTTCAGCGCATCCTTCTTCAGATACCGCGTGTAAGGCCCAGCCTCCGCGTTCTTCGCCGAACCCTTCGTCCGAAAATCCAACGGGTCCTCGCCCGCCATCACTCCCAGCGCAATCGCCTCATCCGTAACATTGCGAGCAATCGGCCCCGTATCATCGCGCAGCCAATCCAGCGGCGCAATCCCCGCAATGCTGGTCAACCCACGCGTCGGAATCATCCCCACCACCGAGCTCGTCCCCGCCGGCATCGTAATGCTGCACGCCGTATCACTGCCCGTCCCAATCATCGCTTCATTCGACGTCACCGCCGTCACCGTCCCACCCGAGCTCCCACCCGGCGAAAAGCGCACATCGTACGCATTGCCCGTCCGCCCAAACGCCGTCGACCGCGTCGTATCCGCAACCGCAAAGTCCGGCATATTCGTAATCCCCAGGATCACCGCGCCCGCCGCCCGCAGCTTCGCCACCACCGTCGCATCTCTTGGCGCAATAAACTCATGTCCCGGCTGCGCAAACCCCGCCCACCCATCCGTATCGATCAACCCCTTCACCGCCGTGTTCGCCTTGATCACAATAGGCACACCCCACATCGCTCCATGCACCCCACCCTTCGTTGAATCCTCCCGCCGAGCCGCAGCCAGCGCTCCCTTCACATCCACCGTCTGCACATCGCGATAGATCCCGTCATACCGCGCAATCCTCCCCATGTACCACCGCGTCACCTGCTCCACCGTATATTTGTGACGCGCATAAAGAGCCTGCAGTTCAGGAATATCAATCTCCATCAAATCCCGATCCATCCGCGCCTGCTCCGCCGCCGGCAATACCGGCAGTCCCGCAGGCAGCGCCACCGGAGGCGCCGCCTCAAACGCCGCCTCCGCCGCATACCCCTGCGCTTGGCTAGCGTGCGCCATCATCACAAACACCGCCGCCAAACTTAATCCGCAAACCCCGCGCCGCACCAAGTCTCCAGAGATCATCCAATTCCTCCCTCTGCACGAACACTCCCTTGTAGCACGCCTTCTTCCTCCACCTCCAGCGCCATTCCTAAACCGATAAAGTTGGATATAGTTCTAGTGTTATCTGAGAACGCGTTCTCCCAACTCCGCAAGCCGAAGGACCCCGATGAAGCTCTCCCGCCGCCAGACCCTCCAGCTCCTCGCCTCCGCCGCGCCCGCCTTCGCCCTCCGCAACGCCTTCGCCCAGCCCAACAC
>JBAVDD010000342.1:0-2276 GCA_049587035.1 Acidobacteriaceae bacterium
CCAACTCCAACGACGAAGTCTTCTACAAACTCGAGCAGCCCTCCCTCCCCGCTCCACCAACGCACCTCCTCATCGACCACCTGGCAAACGGTGCCTACCAGCTCATCATCTACCGCACCGGCTACAAGCAAAACGACGCCTACACCGCCTACCTGCACATGGGCTCACCAGACAACCTCTCCCCCACCCAGGTCCAATCCCTCAACCAAGTAGCCAGCGGAGCCCCCACCGAATCCCGCACCATCAAAATCACCAACGGCCACTTCGACCAGACCTTCCCCATGCACCAGAACGACACGGTCCTCGTAACCCTAACCCCCACCCACTAGGAGCAGTTCTCCCGTAGAAAGAGAGCTGTCATCTCGACCGGAGCGTAGCGCAGTGGAGAGACCTGCAGGTCTGCGCCGGTCCACGAACGCATCCGCAAGCCGTTCTACGCCTCGTCCTGCTCCACACCCTCACCCTCCAACGCACGCAGCCGCTCCTCCAACCCTCGCACTATCTCCTCCAGCGCCGCCACTCGCTCCACAAGCCCCGCCGAGAACCTGGGCAACCCAGATCCCGCCTCTGGAACCCGGGCTTCGACCGCACCAACCAAACCCGCATCCACCGGCCCACTCAACAAGTGCACCCACCGCGCCTCCCGAGCACCCGGCAACCGCTGCATCAACTGCACCAGCGGCTCCTCCCGCGCAGCCAATCTCTCCAGCACCGAAAGCACCGCCGCATTGTCATCCCACGCATACATCCGCTCCGTCCGCGCCCGCAACTCCGCCGACGTCTGCGCCCCACGCAGCAGCAACAGACAAATCACCGCCACCTCGCCCCGCCGTAAACCAGGCTGCCCCAACCCCTCCCTCACGCGATGCTCAAACTTCGTAGCCCGAGACTCCGCAATCGTCCGCACCAACCCCATCTGATCCAGCTCAAACAACGCCGTCCGCACCTCGGCCTCGGCCAAATCCATCACCGGCTCCCGGCTGCTCTTCTGATTGCACGCATTCACCGCAGCATTCAAACTCAGCGGATAATACTCCGGAGTATTGATCTCCTTCTCCATCAACACACCCAAAACCCGCGCCTCAACCGCATTTAGTTCAACCATTCCTCCATGTTACCGAAGCCGAAAAATATCACGCCACAACGTTGCACCTCGAAACCCAACCCCATACACTTTCCCGCATGAAGAACCTCTTCGATCCGACCACCCAACAGGAGATCAAATCCCGCCTGCAAGCCATGCAACCAGACAGCCCGCGCCAGTGGGGCACCATGACTCCAGCACAAGCCCTCGCCCACTGTTCCATCAGCCTCGACATGTCCTTAGGCGACCCCCGCCCGCCGCGCAAACTCATCGGACGAATCCTCGGCCCCATCATCAAGCCGCTGGCCCTCAAAGATGACGAGCCCATGCGCCGCAACTCACCCGCCGTCGACAGCCTGATCATCAAAGACGACCGACCCTTCGAACCAGAACGCCAACGTCTTCTCGCCTCACTCGACCGCTTCACCACCACCGGCCCAACATCCTGCACCGCGCATCCACACGCCTTCTTCGGCAAGCTGACGCCCGCGCAATGGTCCATCCTGATGTACAAACACCTCGACCATCACCTGCGCCAATTCAACACCTGAAGAAATCCCAACGCGCACACCACCTATCACTACCCTGAAATCGTCTCTGAGATGCCTTGTTCTATGCCCTCATTAGTCTTGCGCAGCCGCGCTCGCCGAACGCAGCGCCGCCAGCGCGGAGTTCGGTTCAGCAGCGAACTGGTTGCGATGGTCTGCAAGATACCGATGCACATCCGAGATAACGACTGAGCCTTCACCAACCGCCGACGCGACGCGCTTCACCGAGTTCGAGCGCACATCCCCGACCGCATACATCCCCGGCACGCTCGTCGCATAGGGAGTGCTCTCAAAACCATCCGCGCTGCCCGTAAGAATGAATCCCTTCTTATCCAGCCGCACCGTACCGAAGAGCCAACCAGAGTTTGGCTCCGCGCCAATCATCACGAAGACGCTCCCTATCGGCCTCTCCATCTGCTCTCCGGTCTTGCGATTGACCCATGTGACCGACTTCAGCGAAGACTCACCCTCCAGCGCCTCAATCTCGGAATCTGGATAGAGCGTGATGCGCGATGAACTCTCAATGCGAGAGATAAGATACTGCGACATACTGCTCGCCAGCGATGGACCACGAACAATGTGATGCACATGTTTCGCAATCCCCGATAGAAACACGGCCGCTTGTCCCGCCGAGTTGCCGCCCC
>JBAVDD010000343.1:0-10031 GCA_049587035.1 Acidobacteriaceae bacterium
GAGGTTGCCGCCGCGCAGACACGAGCGCAGCTGGCCCAACGGCGCGCCGCCACTGCGGTCGAAGAGTTCCGCGCCGACTATCCCATCCAGGCGCTGAAGTTCGATTACATCTTCCATGATGAAAAGCCCTTCGCTGTCTCTGCGATCTATCACGACGACAAGTTCACCTACATCAAGTCGTCGGCATCGGAAAAGTTCTCCGTCTACGAGATGAAGGACGGCAAGCCCGACCTTATCACCTTCCAGTTGCAGGATGGCACCTACGTCCTCCCCACCATCGTCGACAGGGGCTATCTCGAAATCGGCAAACACAAGCTCACCTTCGAGCGGAAAGGCCAGTAGGTGATCTCCATGCCCGAAGAGAAACCCATATCTGAATCGGAAACGCAGACCACTTCGCCACAGGCGCTTTCGACAAGCGTGCAGACCCCGGATTCAAGAGTGCGGGACAAACGCAAGCTGCCTGAAGGCGTTGTGCCAAAGCAGGCACAAGGCTATGTCGTGGCCGGACTCGCCGTGCTCATCCTCATGGCGGTAATGTTCTCTAAGAACCACACCAAGCCCGGAGCAAAGGATACAGCGGCCGCTCCCCTGGCCATGTCCACGGACATGAACCAGCGGAAGATTCAGGAGCTGGAGCAGGACCTCAGCGCCGACCAACGCCAGAGCCAGCAGCAGGCAATGGCGCAAAAAACAATCGGCGGCAATACCGTCGCGCCGAACGGCACTCCAGCAACGATGCAGCCCAACGGGACGGTGATGCCATCGGCAGCGTCACTGCCACTGCCATCGTCGACCGAGCCGCCCCGCGATCCCATCGCGGATGCGGAGAAGGCCCTTGCCTTCAAGGCCCGTTTCGCGTCGAACCTTGTCGCCTTCGATGACGGCGCTGCGCACGCATCGGCGGAGTCTGCCGACGCCGGTAACAGCATCCCGGCTCATTCTTCACGCTCACCCCAGACCGCGACTGCGGCAACTGGCAACAAGCGCGCGCCAGAGGTCAACCTCAACGCCGCGCACGGCCAGCCCTATGTTGTCTTTGAGGGCACAACCATCGATACGGTGCTCGTGAATCGTCTGGATGGGGAGTTCGCGGGCCCGTTGAAAGTGATGGTCACGAATCCCATCTACAGCCAGGATCGACAACATGTGCTCATCCCCGCAGGCACGTTCATTCTTGGCGAGGTGCAGAAGGTCGCCGGACTTGGCCAGAAGCGCCTCGCCGTCACCTTCCATCGCTTGCTGATGCCGGATGGGTATTCCGTCGATCTCGACCAGTTCCGTGGTCTCGATCAGGCCGGAGCTACCGGCCTGAAGGACAAGGTCAATAACCACTATGTCGAGATCTTCGGCGCGTCGATTGCCCTAGGCGTGATTTCCGGCGCAGCCGAAATCACGAACCTCAACGAAGGCTATAACGAGTCGGGCACTGAAGCGTACAAGTCCGGCGTCGCTTCGAGCCTTTCCCAGTCGAGCGCCAATGTGCTCGACCGTTTCATCAATATCCCACCCACCCTCACGATCCGAGAAGGCCACCGGATAAAGGTCTACATCACGCAAGACATGCTCCTGCCTGCGTATGAGAACCACACCGTGCCCAGTGACTTCTAGATCTCCCCATCTACAACCGCCTCGCTGACGCTTGGCGCTTCGCCAAAGGAGTTGTCATGAAGATGAACAAATTTCTTCTCTCTATTTTAACCGTTGCCCTCGCGCTCGCGCCGACCGCGCACGCACAGTTTGGCTCCGGCATCGTATTCGACCCAACGCAGAGCGCTCATGCTCTCCAGCAGATCGAGCAGGCGTCGCAGATTTATACCACTGCTGTTGCCACCCGCAATCAAATCGTCACTATGTACAACCTGGCGTATCAGATGTCCCAGTTGCCGCAGGATCTGGAAGCGCGGTATAAAGCCGACTGGTCGCAGTGGACCAGCCTGCAGGCTCCGGCGAACACCTATGGCAACACGGCCGCGCTGGTGAATGCGCTCAACTATGGTGCGCTCGTCAATGCGCAGCAGGGCTACAGCAGCGCCTATGTGCAGGCGCAGAGTTACCCGTCTGGAAATTACTCATCTCTGGATTCACGGACGCAGGCCACCGTTGCCAATCAGTATGCAACCTCGGAGCTGGCACAGACAACGACCACCAACACGCTGGCCACGCTTGGCACGATCCGTTCCGACGAACAATCGTTCGCAACCAAGCTGGCCAATCTCGACTCGGATACCTTCTCAACCGACTCCAGTCAGCAGACCCAGTCTGCGTTGCTCGGCAAGATCAACTCGGCCACGCTGTTGCAGATTCATTCGCAGCAGGACACCAACCAGTTGCTCCTGGCTTCCATTCAGCAGCAGCTTGTTGCTCAGAAGCAGGAGATCGACGCTCAGAACCGCGCCCTCAACAATGCCATCTACTTCCAGCAGAACTTCCCCACTACCATGCAGAACGTAAATAACGGCGTGAGCGACTCCATGCACTCCTTGTCCCTCACGCTCAACGGGGGCAACTGATGCAGCAGAACATCATCGCCTCCGTCGAACAAGCTATCACCCAACTGCTCTCCTCGCAGAGCAGCACTCTGCAGGCCACGGGATTGGACATCTTCCGCAGCTTGGCCACTATCCTGGTTGTCTGGTTCGGAATCAAAGCCGCCCTCTCCGCCTCACAGGGCGGAGGCGGCTTCCACTTCGCCAAGTTCGCCGACCTGATCCTCATGATCGCATTTGGCCTGGGGATGCTGACGTACTACTCCTCACCCATCCCTGGCACCAGCTACAGCTTCTCGGGCCTCATCACCCAGGAAGCCCTTAACCTCTCCACTCAGATTGAGTCCGACCAGACCCAGCAGATCGCTACCACCATCACTTCCCAGGAAGAACAACTGGGCTCGCCTCCGGGCAGCTTCAACCTCATTGAAGATCTGACGTATCTCCTGATTGCCGTCATCCTCGCCACAATGGAGGCCGCTACGTTCGCTGTGATCGCTTACGGCTACGTCGCCTCCGCTGTCTGCGTATTGCTCGGCCCCGTATTCATCCCTTGGTTCATCGTTCCCAAGATGGACTGGCTTTTCTGGGGCTGGTTGAAAGCCTTTATCGGCTTCAGCTTTTACCAGGTTGTTGCCTCCGCCTTCATCTACATCTTCTCGAAGGTGCTCACCGGGATGTTTCAGGCCATCGGCAACATCAGCATCTCGAACGCATTCACCATCCTGCCAGCGCTGCTCATCACGTTGTTTGTCTGTATCTACGGGCTGGTTAAGATTCCCGAGCTTACATCGGCCATCCTAAGCGGGCGCACAGGTACCTGGATCAACGTGTGGGGAGATTAGCCATGCCTAAGCCAACGACCGAATTTTCTACTACCAATGCCGGGCATAAGTTCCTTGAGCTATATGCCGAGCCGGTCGTCACCAATAGCTATCTGAAGATCGCGCTGCTGGTGCTTTCCGTCGTCACGCTCGCTTCGCTAGCGCTCCTCTATCGAGCGCAGACCGCTGCCTTGCGGCTGAAGCCGCTCGTCATTGCCGTTCACGACATCGGACGCGGTCAGGTGATGAATTACGACGACTTCTCCAAGATTCCCATCGACCGCGTCAGCAAATACTACCTCGCGCAGTGGGCGGAACTTTATTACGGACGCAATCATGCCACCTTGCAGCGCGACTTCTCACAGTCGCTCGATTTCTTCTCCCCGCCGTTGCAGTCGGCCACACTTCAGCAGGTGAACCAGCAGAAGACCCTCCAAACCTTTCTGCTCGACCCGAGCGCACCCAACGTGGACATCGAGATCGATGCCGTGGTGCTGGAAGACATGCGGCAGTCGCCCTACCGCGCGCAGATTGAGTTCCAAAAGGTCTTCCGCTCGCCCGGAGATGGAACCGAACAGCGCCGTGAACGCTGGACCGCCAACGTTATCTATAGCTTTCGCAGCGAGGTTCCCAACGCCATGCTGCTGACCAATCCGCTCGGTCTTGTCATCAGCTACGTCCACGAAGACCAGGCATTCGGGAGCTAAAAGCCATGCGATCAAAGACACCCATCCTGCTTTACTGCGCCGACGTCCACCTGCTCTCCGCGACCGCTTACGCGCTGCGCCTTCACCCTTATGAGGTATCGGCTTTCTGCAATAGCGCGGAAGTGGCCGCGCTGTTCACTGATGAGCACCATGTCGGCTTCGCCTGCGGAATCCTCATCCATGCGCAGCAGGGCGACCTTGCGGGACGGCTGATTCACCGCATCCTCGAATGTGCTTCAACTCTTCCTCTTCTATTGGTAGACCGCGCGGGTGATCTTGCTCCCGTTCGTTACGCAGACATAGTGCTCTACGGCCACAACACCTCGATGGCACACATGCTCGCCGCGCTTGAGGTGCTCTGCGCGCAGAAGCGCGGAACGCGATCTGGGAATGGTGCATGAGATATCTCTCCGTCTGCTCAGGCATCGAAGCCGTCTCGGTTGCGTGGCAACCTCTGGGCTGGCATCCCGCGATGTTTGCCGAGATCGATCCCTTTTGCTGCTGGCTGCTGCGCTCGCGCTATGGCGCATCACGCCCCATTCACATGCCGAGCCCACTTGACGCGGCCTCGCGCAAGGAAGCGAAGCAGCGTGCGGCAGCCATCCGGAACATCATTGCTCTGCCTGCCGATGGCGTGATCGTCAACGCTGGTGACTTCACCAAGATTGGAAAACAGGATGTGGGAACAGTCGACCTTCTGGCCGGAGGAACACCTTGCCAGTCTTTCTCCATTGCCGGTAAGCGAGCAGGACTGGATGACCTGCGTGGCAACCTCACCATCGAGTTTGCTCGACTTGCTGATCGCCTCAGGCCCACTTGGCTGGTGTGGGAGAACGTCCCCGGCGTCCTGTCAATCGACGGAGGGCGGACGTTTGGAGCCTTCCTCGGGCTCCTGGTCGAGCTCGGGTATGGGATCGCCTACAGAATTTTGGACGCTCGATATTTCGGAGTACCCCAGCGACGGCGGCGCGTCTTCGTTGTCGGATATCTTGGAGATTGGAGAGCCGCCGGCGCGGTATTTCTTGAGTTCGCGGGCCTGTCAGGGCATCCTCCGCCGCGCAGCAAAACGCGGCAAGGAGCTGCCGGAGGCGTTGAAGTTGGCGCTGCTGGCGGTCGCTTCACAGACACCTCCCCAGCCATTGATGCAGGTTGTAAAGACAGCTTCGTCCGCAATCAATTAGGCGTCGGCGTGCTCTCATCGACCGGCGAGACATCCCACTGCCTCAATGCCGGTGGGATGGGCAGGCAGGACTTCCAGACTGAAACGCTCATCGCGCATGCGCTGTCAGCAGATGGCTTCGATGCCAGCGAGGATGGCACCGGACGTGGTACTCCCCTGGTACCGATCGCTATCTGTATGGCTCATACGCAATCGAACGGAAGCGGGTTCTCCGCAGATATTGCTCACACACTCGAAAGCAGCGCTGCCCAGGCCGTCGCCTTCTCAGCGAAGGACTATGGAGCCGATGCCGGCGATGTTGCACCTACGCTACGCGGCATGGGACACAATGTGAGCCATGCCAATGGTGGTGGGCAGGTGGCGATCGCCTTTGCGCAGAACCAGGAAGGCGACGTCCGAAGTGGCGCAATCATGCATTCGCTTGGAACAAGCCAGAATGGGACCGGGCGCAATGCACCGACCGTTGCCTTCACACTTCATGGCAGCGATGGCACTGCAAGTACGGCCTCACCGACAGATACCGCCGGCAGTGTGCGCACCAAGGCCCCTGGAAGCATCGAGAATAGCTCCACGACGGTCGCGCAGCAAGGCATGGCCGTCCGACGATTGACGCCCCGCGAGTGCGAGCGGTTGCAGGGGTTTCCAGACGATTACACCTTGGTCGAGTACCGTGGCCGGCTGGCATCCGACGGACCCCGCTACAGAGCTCTCGGCAATTCCATGGCGGTCCCGGTCATGCGCTGGATCGGCGAGCGCATCTCCGCGGTCGATGCCATCCTCCGTGATGAATCCGTCACTGGGAGGGCGCGGTGAACCGTCCGGCGCACATTTGGACGATACTGCCACGCACATCCCCACCGTGGAAAGGTGCGGATCTTCCTGTTGCCCACACCGCCTCGGAATCAGAGCCGTGCAACTCTCCCTTACCTCCGTCTCCCGAAGAGAGGCCCTTCGTATGGCGGGTCGCGGAGGACAATGCTAGCCATCGAAGACTATGGCCCATCCACTCACTGCTCTTGCAGACGGAAGAGTGGCAGGCGACAGAGCATGATTCCACAGCTGCCCGGTTGTATATGCCCCCTTATAGAGACGCCTTGCAGACAAGTATTTCCATAGGGCGCCAATTCTCCCATATTTTCCCTGCTCACCCTCGGTCACTCGCTTCGGTGCAACCCCCGCGCCCTGCGGCTCTCGGCGTTCTGCTTCGCACTTCGTGCGCCCTCCGGGTCTGGGTTTCCAAAGAGAAATCTCCCTTCGGCTTCGGCCCAACGTGCGGGCGAGATTTCTCTTCGGAGCCTCCGCAGAAAGACACGCCCACGGCGCTTGGGAGCGGGGCACCTCGCGTCGCTTCGCGCAGGAGTGTCCCGAGGGCAATCCGGGCAAATACAAACAGGAGAAATAACATGGCACTCTACGAAAACAACATCTCTTTGAAGGGCTATCTCGGCAAGAGCGCTGAGAGCTTCGCAACCAAACAGCAGAACACGTTTGTGGTTCTGTCACTCGCCACCAGGTCCGGCTACAAGGACAAGCAGACGAGCCAGTGGGTGAACCACACCGAGTGGCACCGTATCGTCGCCTTCGGCAAATCCGCCGACTACGCGAAGAACCTAAAAAAGGGCGACTACGTGCAGGTCGAAGGTGAGCTGCGCAGCTCCGAGTTCGACGTGGAAGTCGGCGAGGGCAAAAAGAAGACCACGGCGAAGCGCCGGGGTTGGGAGATTCGCGCCAGCATCGTCAAGAAGCTAGCGTCGCCGGCAGCGGGCGAGAGCACCGATGCCGAGCCCATCACGGAGGATGACGCGGCTTAGGCCGCGTTGTCCTCCCTATGGGAGGTGCCATCATGAATCTCTTCGCCAACACCGTAACCCTCAGAGGCTTTCTAGCTAAGGACGCCGAAGCTCCCTCCTCCAACCACATCGAGGTAGATTCGTTCGCAGTCCTGCTCCTGGCAACAGTCGCCGGCACCTGGAACCTTTCTACCAACGAGTGGACTCCGCGCACCGACTGGCATCGCATCATCTGCCCTGGACCGTTCTTCTGCGGGATGGTTCGGGGCATGCGACGCGGCGACTATCTCGAAGTCGAAGGCGACCTACATGCATTGGAACAGGAACGTGGGGCTGTCGTCGCTGGCGAACGCTTCCCGGTAAAGCACAGTGCCTATGCCGTTCACGCGACGCGCATTCAAAGACTGGACCGTCCCGACGCTCTCGTCGACACGGGCGAGGACGACTAGCTCACGCTGTCCTCTTCGGCGGAGAGGCTAAAGCCTCTCCGTTCTACTTCCGATAATGCCGCTCCTTCATTGCGGCGGAAAGAAACTTCGTGATCGCCAACGCCGTATTCGTCGCTACCCTGATCTTCCTCGCACTCGGCTTCTGGTTGAGCACGGAGCTGCGCTTCCTTGTACCGTGGCGCAGTTTCATCCTGCACACGTACTTCCAGAACATCGCTCTCTATTGCGTGCTGCTCTTTGCCAACCTGCTCGGCGTTGCCGTCTGGATCGAACGCAAGTTCTTCCTGCGCGACACAGGCCGCAAGCTCAGGCATCTCGACCAGGAGATACACACCGGCCAGAGCGAGTTGTCGGAAGAGATCCTCTCGCGCTTTGGGGATGAGGAGGAACAGTAGCCATGTTGAACGAAGACCAATATATAGAGCGCACGCCCGATCTTATTGCCAAAGTGCGACAGATGCGCAAGGCCGCCGAGAGACAGATGGACCGCTTCACTTGCGTGGACGACTACGACCTGCGGCGTGTCGTCGGCCAAGGGCCGAAAGCTGCGCCGGTTTCTAGCAAAACACCTGCGCTTTCATCTGCTCCAAAGCATACGAAGAAGGGCGCCGCAAGATCAGCTACCAACCAAACGTCGATGGACTTTCCGACTGCTCCTGCGGAGCGCGGTGCTAAGTCGGAGGATGTATGAGAATCGACATTCCCCACGAGCAGACGCGCCAACATACAATCACGCCCGACGCTCCGAGACCAGCGGAGCCGAGCGTCCCGAAAGAGCAGGAGTCGCATCCGATTCTGCGCCGTCTAAAGGCGCTCTCCGAACGCGCCAGCCAGCACAAGCTGAACCATGAGCCGCCGCGCCGCACCCGGTCTTCGCCTCCGCACAAAGAGCACGATGCCCCGGCGCGCCATCACAGTCTCAACGATCCGCGCGAGGCGCTGGACTCCCGGCGCCCGCAGCGAAACCGCATTCCCGCCCAAACCATCGGGATGCAACTGCGGCCGGAAGAACGGCAAACGATGCTGGAACTGGGACGCTTTCGCGTCGTCCGGACCGCAGACCTCGCTGAAACCGTCTACGACGGCAAGCACCGCAAACTCGATGAGGACCTGAATTACTTGCGCTCGAAGGGGATGGTCACCACCCGCCATATCAATCTCCGTCGCGACGGAAAACGCCGGAGCATCGAGCGGATCGAAGTCGCCACGCTGACCAAAGACGGTCGCGCGTGGCTGCGAAAAAGCGGCGATATCCCGAACGGGCAGACCATCTATGCGGGATTCGTCAAGCCGCGAGAGATTGAACATGACTCGCTGATCTATCGCGCCTATCGCAAGGAAGCGAAGAAGATCGCGGAAAATGGCGGAACGAATCTCCGAATAAAGCTCGATTTCGAGATTAAGGCCGATGTGCAGAAGGCCATCTACAAGGAGCGCAAAGCCGACCCGAAGCGCAAGATGGCGGAGATCAAAGAGCATGCCGCCAAACAATATGAGCTGCCCTTCGTCGATGGCAGAATTCAGATCCCCGATGCCCGGATCGAGTACGACCGTCCACTGAACAATGACCAAGACCAGGGGTCGCGCACCGGCCACGAGGACGTCGAAGTCCTCACCGCTGCTTACCATGCCGGCCATCTGCGCTCGAAAGCGCAGGCTGGTTTCAGCAACTATGCGTCGGCCTCCGACCGCGCGAGCATCACCGCGAAGATCGAAGACGACCACGACATGATGAGGGACGTTCTCGACCTATGACCATCGATTACGATCCCGTGCCCGTGCTGGAGTCCGTGGGGTACACAGAACGCGAGGCGGCGTTCCTGTACCTGGTTGCTTTACACTCTGGCTACTTCCTCCGCCGCCAGTACGACTACTTCATTCGTCGCGGACGTGGAGCGATCGCCGCCCAGCTCCTGCGCAAAGCCTCCGCGCTCGGCCACCTCCAGAGCATAACTTGCGGCCAGGCTCGCTTCGTCTATCACCTCACTGCAAAACAGGTATATGAAGCGGTCGGGCTGGCTGCTTCGCAGCACCGCCGGCTCAAAGGCGACGCGCAGATTAAGTCTCGCATCATGGTCCTGGACTTCGTCCTCGACCATCTCGGCGATTTCATGCTCGACTCCGCGGAATCGAAGGTCAATTTTTTTACCCGCACGCTTCGACTAAGTGAAACTCTTCTTCCACATTCCAAGGGAGATGCCCGTCTCTTTCCCGAAGAATTCCCTATCTTCATCGGCGAGAGACAGGCCGTCCGCTTTACTTTTTTCGACGAGGGCGCTCTCTCGACCAGCGGCTTCGAGAGCTTTCTGCGCCGCTATCGCACTGTCTTCGCCGCGCTCCCCGGCTTCGAGCTGCTCTACCTTGCCGGCTCCGACCGAAATTTTGAACGTGCCGGTAAAGTCTTCGCGGCGCTCTATCCAGCAACGCGGGCTCTCGGCATCACGCCGATGACGCCTCGTGGCGTCGATCATTTCCTCGACTACCTCCGTGCCCGCGAGAGCTATGACACGCAGAAGCGCGCCGTCACCCTGCGCGATCTTGCGGTCCTGCGCGAGGGTGAACCGCTCTACACCACGCTCGAACACCAGGCAC
>JBAVDD010000344.1:0-12260 GCA_049587035.1 Acidobacteriaceae bacterium
CCCCCGCAGCACCTTCCAAACCGTCCGAGTAGAAAACCCCGCCCCCACCAGCCGCCGCATCACACGCGCAATCTCCTTATCGCCCTCCGGCTTCTTCATCCGTTTCCGCGCCACATACTCCTTCGCCAGCGCAACCTCATCCACCTCGTCATAAGCCGCGCTAAGTGTCGACTGCGCAAGCTCCTGACCAATCCCCTTCTGCATCAACCCCTGCTGCACTCGCCGCCGCCCATACTTCTCATTCTCCTTGCGCAGCCGAGTGTAGTCCGCAGCAAACCGCTCATCGCTCAGATACCCCAACTCCTTCAGCTTCAGCATCACAGCCTCGACGGCAACCACCCCATCCTCACCCGCCTCCGCGCGATCCTTCATCCTGCGCCGCAGGTCCCGTTCACTCTTCATCTTCGAGCTCAGCGACCTCACCGCAAACTCCATCAACCCCGCCACATCCAGCGGAGCTTTGACCCTCGGCCCCCGCACCTTGCTCGTCTTCTTAAACGCCATCAAAGCCTCACTCTATAACTCTGCGGTCCTGAGTAACTCTGTCATCCAAGCGATCCGCAGCATAGCCGAAGGAGCCCGCCACGCGCGCACACCAACACACCTACACCCAGTTTCCACCCGTGCACCTGCTCTCGCAGCTTCCACCATCGGATTCTTCTCCGTCCCACGCCCAGGCAGAGGCAGCGCATGACTCACGCCGTCCGCGCAGGACCTCCAGGGCAAAATAAATTTCTCAAAAACAGCCCAATAACAGCATGTCAACCCCCAAAGCCACCCAACCCCAACATTCAAAAGCAGATCCGCGTGGCATACCTACCCCACCACATCCGCTAAACTATAAGTAGTTCCTAAACTTTTGAACACCAAGCCAAGCCCCCGGCGACGCCGCAGGGCCTACAAAGGACTTCCAAAAGTCCGAGCCTAACCATCATAAATTGAACACCATAAGCTGAAAAGTCCTACAGGGGGGGCACCCCCCCCCCGCGAGATCAAGAGGCCTTCGATCCCCCCACGATCAGCTCATTGTTCACCGAAAAAACGCCCGATACCGTATTCGCCTGTATCTTGGCGATCGTCGCATCGCCCTTGCTATCCACTATCCCGTACAGCGTCACGTGACCGTTGTCCACGATGATGTGGATCGCGTGATACCCAATCGGTGGGTTGTTGATCACAGCGTCCAGCATTGGTCCACCAAAGGACCGGTAGCCACCCAGGTTACCGTTATACCGGCTCAGCGCCGGATTCCGGTAGATTTTGTCATACTCCGCCACCCGTATCCGGTTGTCTATATCCGAGAGCGGCAGCACCTTAATCTGGTTGTCCACTGACTCGATGCCGGCAATGCCCTTCACCACGCGTCCAACTTCGTCCTTCAAAATCGGCCGCGATGCATAGCCTTCAAGCACCAGCGTGTGCCCGCGGACCTGGAAGGTGATCCAGTCGAACACGTCGTAGTCCACCAGGTTTAGAATCTTCTTCCGCACCTGCTGAACTACCTGCGAAGAGCCTTCCTGCGCCTCCATCTGGGCCGACCGCGTCGACTGCCCAAACATAACGGGAGAGCCCAACATCACTACACCAACTGCTGTAATCGAGAGCAAAGATACCATTCGACGACGCATCGTCCACTCCTCTATCCAGAGGCTATGAATTTTGATGGAAAACGAATCGGCCGGTTTTCGTCCCTCGACCCATTCCACCAAGCCATCTCATAAGACGCCAGTATCCAGACCTCGGGTTAGCCACAACCCGCCTGTTTTGACTACTCGCCGGTCACCGCCACCATCACCCGCAGCGTACGCGGAGGAAAGCACGACGCGTTATCGCAAGCCTGGTAGTGCAGCGCTCCGGTAAGCGTCGAAGCCCCCTTCGCCGCCACCAGCCGCACCTTCACCAGAAACTCCCCCTGGTAAACATCCAGCGTCTCTCCAGAGCCCAGTGGCAGACGAAACGTCGAACCCTTCGGATACAGCTCATCCTCCACCTTCACACGGCTCCCCGCGTCCAGCCGCAACACCGTGGGGATCAGCAACTGGTCGTCTGGCGTATGCGAGTTGATGTGAAACCCATCGTCCACCCGGAACCGCAACTCCACCACCTGCGGCTCACCCGCCAGCACCTGCACCGCATCGGACACAAGCTCCACATGCCCTCGATGCGCTGCGGGCGCGCTTCCCAACTGGATCCCCTGCGCTCCCAACGGTGCGCAACCGATCATCAAGCAAAGACCAACGAGTACAGCTCTCACACACCACCTGCAATAGCCTTCTGGATATCGGCCTCAAGCTCATCCTTCGAGTGTGCGCCAATCGTCTCATCCACAACCTTGCCACTCTTGTCGACGTAGAACGTCTCGGGAATGTAGTCGCTCAACTGGTAGCTCTTGGACACATCGTCATTAGGCATCAGGATCGGATACGTCACGCCCACACGCTTGGAGGCCGCCGCAATCTGCTCCACCGGCATTCCATCATCCTGATCCAAACCGAGAACCACTAGACCTTGTCCCTTGTACTTGTTCTCCAGGTCCTGAAACCACGGCATCTCGAGTTTGCACGGGCCGCAGTAGGTTGCCCAGAAGTTCAGCACGACCGCGTGTCCCTTGTAATCGGCCAGCGAGACCTTCTTGCCGCTCAAGTCCACCAGCGTAAACGAAGGCGCAACCTTGCCCAGCATCGTCTTGGCCATCGGATCGTCGCCGCTGTCAGCCGCCGACGCTGGCGTCAGATTCACCTCATCCTGCTGTGCCTTCTGCATCACCATCTGCCGATGCCGCAGGTTATGCGCACCTGCCAACACAATCAGCGTCACACCTGCAATCAGCAACACGACAATACTCAATCGACGAACCACGGAATCATCCTTCGGCACAGGCCGGATCCGCTCCTGCACTCCTTCTCTAGTCTAGTCCTGTTGGGCGGGTCTGCTAGCATTCTCCCTAGCCGATGTCCGTCCGATCCAAGATCCATCCGATCCAAGATGCCCCAACCTTCCCCAACCCCCGCGCCGCGCCCTCCCTCCGAGCTTGTCCGCATCGAAGCCCAGGCCCTCGAGCAGTTGGCCCAACGTCTCGAAGGCCCTCAGTATGAGGTGTTTGAGCAGGTAGCCGCTCTCCTCGCGGATGCCGCCCGAAACGGTCACCACGTTGTACTGACCGGCATCGGCAAGAGCGGCCTGATCGCCCGCAAGATCGCCGCAACCATGCTCTCCACGGGAACATCTGCACTCTTCCTTCACCCCACAGAAGCCCTCCACGGCGATCTCGGCCTGCTCAGCCGCGGCGACGTCCTCATTGCACTCTCCTACTCCGGTGGCAGCGAGGAGCTCCTTCGCCTCTTGCCGGTCCTTCCGCGCCTCGGCGTCACCCTCGTCAGCATGACCGGTTGCGAGTCCTCGCCCCTGGCCAAAGCCAGCGCGCATGTCCTCGACGTCAGCGTCGACCGCGAGGCATGCAACCACCAACTCGCTCCTACTTCCTCCACAACCGCCATGCTAGCGCTCGGAGACGCCCTAGCCATCGACGTCAGCCGCCGCCTGAACTTCCAGCCCCAGGACTTCGCCGAACTTCACCCCGGAGGACAGCTAGGCAAGCGCCTCATCACCATCGACCAGCTCATGCACACCGGCGACGCCATCCCCGTCGTTCCACCCACCGCAACCCTCCCCGAGATCATCCACGAGATGTCCGCAAAGCGCCTCGGCCTCACCACCGTCCAGTCCAACGGCAAGCTCCACGGCCTCATCTCCGACGGAGACCTCCGCCGCCTCTTCGCCCGCAGCGGCCCCGACGCCTTCCACCTCTCGGCTGCCGACATCCTCAACCCCACACCCCACACCATAGCGTCCACCCCCTTCGCCGTCGATGCCCTGGCCCTCATGGAGCACCACAAGATCTCCGGCCTCATCGTCACCGAAGACGGAACCCCCAACACCCCCGTCCGGGGGATCCTCCACCTCCATGACCTCCTCGCCTGAGCCCTTCACTTCCGATCCACTCGAACTCTCTGCTCCGATACAATCGGATGGATATGCATCGTTGGTCGAAGCTCTTTATCCCCACCCTCCGTGAAGCCCCATCCGAAGCCGAGGTTGCCAGTCATAAACTTCTCTTCCGCGCCGGTTACATTCGCCAGCTGGGCGCCGGTCTGTACAACTACCTGCCACTCGGACAACGGTCGCTGAACAAGATCATCGGAATCGTTCGCGAAGAGATGGATAAGATCGGCCAGGAATTTTATCTTCCTGCACTCAACCCTGCGGAGATCTGGCAGGAATCGGGTCGCTGGACCGGCATGGGCGACAACATGTTCCGGCTCAAGGATCGCAAAGGCGCTGAACTTTGCCTGGCCATGACTCATGAAGAGGTGATGACCTCCATGGCCCGCAATGAACTGCGTAGCTACAAGCAGTTGCCTCAGATCTGGTATCAGATCCAGACGAAGTTCCGCGATGAGCCTCGTCCCAAAGGCGGTCTGCTGCGCGTCAGGCAGTTCATCATGAAGGACTCTTACTCCTTCGACATCGATGATCAAGGCTTGGATGAGAGCTACAGAAAGCACGATGCAGCTTATCGCGCCATCTTCACTCGTTGTGGCCTGGAGTTCGTAACAGTTGAAGCTGACTCTGGAGCCATGGGCGGATCGCAGTCGCAGGAATTCATGGTCTACACAGAGGCCGGAGAAGATCTGATCGCCAGCTCAGTCACAGGCTATGCCGCCAACCTGGAGAAAGCCACCAGCAAGCTTGCTCCGATCAACGATCTCGAACCCACCGGAGACGGAATGCCCGAGTTGGTTCATACGCCGGGCAAAGCCTCGATCGCCGATGTTACAGAGTTCTTTGGCATTGAGGCATCACAGGACATCAAGTGCGTCGCGTTTATGGGACTTCCTGCCGCGGCGACCTCCGAACTCGTGCCCCGTCCAGTAGTCGTCTTTCTGCGTGGCGATCATCACGTCAATGAGACGAAACTCTCTGCCGTCGCAGGGGTCGTTGAACTACGCCCCATGGTGCCGGCCGAACTCGAAGTTCACATCGGCGGTCCCGCTGGGTTCCTGGGACCTGTCGGGATCCGCGAGGTGATGACCCAGGGCTCTCTGAATGGCCTCAATTCGGGCAAAGAACTCTCAAAGCTCAAGGGTGCTCTCCGTGACAACCCAGGTGAGGGGCTAAAGACGATCGTTATTATGGATCGTGGTCTCGAGGGCCGCACGAACCTGGTCGCAGGCGCAAACAAAGAGGACTATCACTACCGTAACGTAACGCCTGGCCGCGACTTTGCCCCAACTCTGATCGCCGACATCCGCAACGTCATTGAAGGGGAACTTGATCCCATAGGAGGTGAGCCGCTGCGCCTCGGCAAAGCCGTGGAAGTGGGACATATCTTCAAGCTTGGCTACAAGTACAGCGAAAGCATGGGAGCTCGTGTTCTCGATACAAACGGGAAAGAAGTCACCCCGATCATGGGCTGCTACGGGATCGGCGTCGAGCGTATTCTTACCGCGGCGATCGAATCCAGCGCGGCAAAGTTTGCCTCGGAACCCGGGGTTGAGCAGTACGTGCTACCCCCAGCGATCGCGCCCTACGAAGTCGTCGTAACCATCACCAACGTGCGCGAACCACAACTCCTTGCAGCCGGAGAGGAACTGGCCAACAAGCTGCACAGTGCCGGGGTGGATGTACTCCTTGATGATCGGGATGAGCGCGCAGGAGTGAAGTTCAAGGATGCCGAACTCATCGGCGTTCCGTATCGAATCAACATAGGCAAGAAGCTTGCAGACGGGCAGGTAGAACTGGTCGACCGCCTAACCCGTACAACCGAAGATGTGGCAATTGATTCCATGACGCAGCATCTCGTTTCGCTGCTTGTCGCGTCCAAGCACTGAAGTCGGTCGCATCTAAACCAATGCCAGTCAAAGTCAAACTCGGTGGCAGTACTCATCCGCTCCTCTCGAAGCTTATACGGGCGGGTCTGCTTTTCATGCTGGTCCTGGTGCTCATTGGGGCATCGATCTTTGGCTACTACTACGTTCAGTATCGTGGACTGGTCGCAGACAAACTCGCCAAGGGACCCCTATTCGCTCCGGTCGCACAGATTTACGCAGCACCGGAGGAAGTCCGACCGGGACAGCAGCTTTCCGCCTCTCAGATTGCAGCGTCGCTGCGACGCGCCGGATATAACAACAATTCCCAACTAGGCAGCTACGAACTCCGCGGCAACTCGATTCTGATCAAGCCTGGGCCGCAAAGCTATCTCGCGATGGATGGCGCAACGATCACCACCACCGACGGACAGGTCCAGAGCATTACAGCAGAGAATGGTGCAGCGTTATCTGCCTATAAGCTCGAGCCACAACTGATCACCGCATTGTCCGAAGACAGCAACCGCGCAAAGCGGCGTTTGGTCACTTACGACCAGATTCCTCCGCAGATGGTACAGGCTGTGCTCGCGATCGAAGACCGCCGTTTCTTCGAGCACGACGGCGTCAACTGGGGCCGCACAGCGCAGTGCATTGTGCACGACCTAATCACCATGCACAAAGAGTGCGGTGGCTCGACCCTCACCCAGCAGCTTGCCAAGAATTTCTTCCTTACGCCGCAGAAGACCATCTCGCGCAAAATCGCCGAGATGATGATTACCTTCCAGCTTGAGTCGCGCTTCACCAAAGAGCAAATCTTCACCATGTACGCCAACGAGATCAACATCGGTCAGCGAGGCTCATACGCCGTCAACGGGTTTGGCGAAGCTGCCCAGGCTTACTTCGGCAAAGACCTTCGCCAGTTGAACCTTGATGAGTGCGCGCTCATCGCCGGACTTATCCAGAACCCCAACCGCCGCAATCCCTATCGTCACCCAGTGCGAGCCATCGACCGCCGCAACGTCGTGCTTGACTCCATGGTTGAAACCGGGGCCATCACGGTCGCCCAGGCTGAGCAAGCCAAGGCGGAGCCGCTCCACCTCGCACCGCCTAACATCGACGCCAGTGAAGCTCCTTACTTTGTCGATCTTGTCCACGAACAGATCGTGCAACGCCTGGGCGACTCCGATACCGCGCACTCGTCTCTGCGCATTTATACTTCGCTCGACCCTGACCTGCAGCGAGCTGCCGCCGATGCCGTCGAGCAGGGCATGAAGAACGTGGATGAGCTCGTCCGTCACCGTTACTTTCTCCACCACCGCAAGAAGGGCGAGAAGTTCACCAAGGAATATAAGCCTGATGGACCAGTCAACTATCCGCAGGTCGCTCTGATCGCGCTCAATCCCCATACCGGCCAGGTACTAGCGCTGATCGGTGGCCGCAATTATGGAATCTCCCAGCTGGATCACGCTCTCGCCGAACGTCCGACCGGCTCAATCTTCAAGCCCTTTGTTTATGCCGCAGCCTACAATACGTCCCTCGATGGCACACAACTCGGTTCCAGCGGCGTCTTCACAGCGCTCACCAAGATCAACGACGATCCTCAGGACTTCAGCACCAACGGCCGACCATATATCCCGGGGAACTTCGTGCGGGGAGAGTTTCCCGGCATGGTCACCGCTGCAGATGGGCTCGCTCACTCGCTCAACATCGCCACCATTGCACTCGCCCAGATGGTTGGCTACGACAATGTTGCTGCTCTGGCACGCTCTTCTGGCATCTTGAATGCCCGTGGTACACCCTCGGTTGCGATTGGAACGTATGACGCCACACCCCTCGAGATGGCTGGCGCTTATACCGTGTTCGCCAATAACGGCGTCCATCTCAAGCCCTGGGTTTTGGCCAGTGTCCGCAATCCTCAGGGCGACATCGTCGCCGACTTTGCACCTGAAGCCAAACAGATTCTCGACCCACGCACAGCATTCCTCACCCAGTCTCTGCTCGAAGGCGTCATGACCTACGGCACTGGCACAACCATCCGTCAGCATGGCTTCACGGCTCCGGCAGCGGGCAAAACGGGAACGGAGCACGACTCCTGGTTTGCTGGCTACTCATCCAATCTTCTTTGTGTCGTTTGGGTTGGCAACGACGACTACACAGACATCAAAATACAGGGCGCCGATGCTGCCGCACCTATCTGGGCTGAATTTATGAATCGCGCCATTCGAATCCCCCAATACTCCGATATGAAATCGCTTGGCCCTGCACCGAGCGGCATCGAAGTCCTACGCATTGACCGTGCTACCGATCTAATAGCCGACGACTCCTGTCCGTCAGACAGCTTCTCTGTCGCGTTCCTGGTCGGAGCCGCGCCTGAAAGCACCTGCTCGCACATGGGGGAGAACTCGCAGTCACTGGGTAGTCGCATCTTCAGTTTCTTTACCGGTAAACCCGCCACACCGACCACTCCCCCCGCCACCGATGCTCAGCCTGCAGACACGGCAAAGCATCGCAATCTGCTACAAAAAATATTTGGCACCGGCAAGGATAAGACGAAAGATCAGACGCCTCAGTAAATGCAGTTGACTGTGGCTCCATCAGGTAGCAGCGCCTACAATTATCACTTGCTATGCCGATGGGATTGCCCCGTGCTGACTGAAGTCCGATCCGTCGATCAGCGGCTCGCTCTCTGAAAGCCAGTACTTCAATAAGAAGAAGCCGCATGTCCACAGAAGTGCGTCTACACTCAACTGAGTCACCCAGGACCCTCGACCGGACAGGTAGAACACGAGTAGATGCATCCCGAAAAATCCGATCGCTGCCAGATTACGGCTTGTGGTCGTGACATTCACCGAAATCCGGTCGAAGAGCAATGGAACTGCAACAAAGAAAATAGGCCACGCGTATCCAATCAGTCTTGTGAACCAAGTTCCAAGCACCGGCGCGAGTAGCAAGCTCGCGCCGCCATAGATCAGGCAAAAACGAAGAAGCACGCTACGCACAGCGAGCTTCCTGGTACGCCACCAAATGAAGCACAAGAGCAGCGGCAGAAGCCCGAAGTCGCTCAAGATTGCCTCGGATATCTTCATCCAGCCCAAAGATGAAAAGCCGCAAATCCCTATCGCACGGACCGCCCCGAGGTGAATCTGCATCTTCCACTTCGGCACTGAGCAAAACTGGGAGTTTACATTGCTCCAGGGAACCTGGCCGAGAACATTGTTCATGAAGTTCCATGGAACCTTCGCGATCATATAGAGCGACTCAGGTATACCCTCCGCGTTGGGTCGCGCTCGAGACGCCAGGTGACTTACCACCACGCTTCCCGCTGCCGCGGAAACCACGGCCACGATCCGGTCCCGCCAACGCAACCATCCCCAGGCTGCTACAAGGAAACAGACCAGTGTCAGAGATGTAGATTCACGCGAGAGCATGAGAGGAAACATCATCAAAGCGGCCGAAAGAAAGTGCTCTCCCGCCAGCAGCAGCAATACAACGGCGAGCAAAGCGGAGTACCAGAGGTCGGGCAGTACAAGGTCTTCCAGAAGGAGAGCCCAAAACGGTACCAGCGCAATAGCGAATAACATCCACCGTGGCGCACTCGTTCGCAGTATCAGGGAATAGACTGCGACGAGCATGACAATCAGAGATCCAATCCCCTCCAGCACAAATCCTTGCTCAACGGCGCAGTGCAGGAGCCGAGCCAGTACTGCCGCTACAATCGCGCCGAGTTGACGTGACGCAAACGGTTGCATCACCTCGCTATAGTCACCGGTGGCGATACCCAAATAGAAGCGTGCATCGCCTGCGATAAATACCGATTCCTGATGTGCAACGAAATACAGGGCGCAGCACAGGCAACATAGGACTGCCACAAGGCCAACGAGCAAACGAGTTACGGGAGAGCAACGTCGAATCGGTGTGTTCAGCGGGCGCATGATCGCTGAGACCTTGTCGAACAAGAGCAACTCTCCCCATTGATATACGCTACGCACTTATAACTCTTATACATGTGCCACGGATGAAGGGGACAAACGCAAAACAGAAATGCGATAGGCGATATTCACGTATCCGTTTTTAAGTCGTCAATGCGAGGAGGAGGATTCACGCTTCATTCCGCCTCGAATTTGTTGCAGGTTGAACCCATGGGGGGCGGATCGGAAACCGGCATCCACTAAGAAATGTGCGAACCAATGTTTGTGAACCGGTACTCCATTCACGGACTTGATCAACATCCCACCGGGTCCCCGAGATCCTCCGACTTCAACGTCTCGCTGTCCGCATTCTACGAAGAACTTTGCGAGTAACTCCGCAACCCGCGACCGATCGGGTTCGTCCTCCGGAAGCAGAACCTGAATGCCAGGATTGTCGCGCCTCAGATACGCTCTTAGGTGACCGCCAATGAGAACGACATGCGCACCTACGGCACGGCTCATCGATGAACCATCTGCAGGCACTGAAGGCCAACGCATAAGTGCGCCATATGGATTTGCAGGATCGGTGGCCGCAAGAATGAGTGCTTCTTCCTCCTGAGTTCGCTTCACTGTTCTCAAGTCGCGTAAAGAGTCAACCGCGGCAGGTAATGCAAACTGGGTGCCCCCCAGCTTTGCAACGAAATAGCCACGACGAACGCGCCCGGTCTCCTCCAGCGTCTTCAGAACATCATAGATAGCGGAGAACCCACCAGGAATGGCCTCGAAAAGAGCAGTTTCACGGAACACGATGCCATAACGAGCGAGGAGTTGCTGCGATATCGCGTGACTCCACTCCGTTTGCCGCATGACTGTGGTGCTATCGGCGAGCATTGCCGATAAGTTCAAACTCCATCGACCCTGACCCGCGGGAGGAGTCGTTCTGCGACTTCGGAAGCCGGCTTGAATTTGATTTTGGCGACCAGTTCTCCGCTTGCGACCTGCAGCAGTAGCCCGTTCACAATAAGCTCGTAGTGCGTAGAAGGCATCGTTAAGCAATAACCCGCGCCAAGCGAGTGACCACAATGCGTTCAGTGTTTCGCCAGGATAGCCGCCGCCAATTGCATCGTGGATTGGTTGAAAGAATGAAGCACCATTACTCCGCAGATATTCAATGATCGCCTTTGGCCGCTCTTCCAGATCGGCTTCGGCAGTGGAGACCCTCGGTGTCCAAAGTAGCGGAAGCTTCTCCGCAAGATACAAGCCGATCCTTCCGTCGCGCTCTCCCAGCGGATCCAAACCTACCCAGATGACCTCTCCCGCAGCAATAAGCTTGTCGAGATCAGTCGACTGATAACCACTGATTCGCGCCGGAAGGATCTCAGTTTCGAACACACTTGCGAGCAGTGGGGCGCCCTGCAGCATCTCAACCACATCCATCAGTGCATCCAATCCGCGACGCGGCTGAATCACTCCCTGCCATCTGGTTAGAAATCGAGCGAGCACATGCGGTTCAACGGGTTCGATTTCCTTTCGCAGCTTCGCGAGAGATTTTCTCCGGATCGTCCGAAGAACCTCGACATCGATCCACTCGCGGTTGAGCCCACCCGGCGTGAAGCCGCCTTCGATGACGCGACCTGTGCTAACCAATTGCTGCAACGCACATTCGACATCTTGATTGGACACGCCGTAACGACGTGTAATGTCAGTCGTCGCAAATGGTCCATGTGTTCTCGCATAACGCCGCGCGATCTCGAGAAATGGCTGGGAAGACTTTTCAAGAAATGCGACTGGCAATCGCGCTGAAACCTGAACGCCGATTGCATCGCGATAGCGCCCTGCGTCTTCCGCTGCGATGAGCCTCTTCGCTCCAGCGAGCGAAATCTCCTCTACGCGTCTCGCGCGAATCAGCCGCTCAATGCGTGCGTCCAAGTCGGGCTGCTCGCATCGAGCTTCAACTTCATCTCGCGTTAGATCTCCGAGCCGAAGCAATAGGTCGTGTATTCCGTCGAGATTGCGGGCTTTGTACCCTTGAGCCAAGCATTGAAGCTGCTCCTCGGTATCAAGGATCGTGTCTTCGTTCAACAATTCGCGTAAGTCCGCGTCGCCGAGTAGCTCGCGCAGCTGATCCTGATCGATTGAGAGCGCTTGTGCGCGCCGCTCTGCAAGAGGTGCGTCTCCGTCATAGATAAAATTCGCCACATAGCCAAAGAGCAAAGCGCCTGCGAATGGAGACGGCGTTCTCGAATCCGTGACGTGGACGTTGATCGTTTGATTTTTCAGCGCCTCTAATGTTTCAAAGAGTGCTGGCATATCAAAGACATCCCGTAGACACTCGCGGAAGGTTTCAAGCAGAAGCGGAAAGCTGGCGTACCGCGCGGCCACACTTAGAAGATCGGAGGCGCGCTTGCGTTGCTGCCATAGGGGCGCCCGGCCCTCTGCGCGGCGGCGGGGCAGAAGCAGGGCGCGGGAGGCGGCTTCCCGGAAG